>JAGQOI010000247.1 GCA_020427625.1 Phycisphaerales bacterium
GGTCGATCGTCTCGATCTTGTTGATGATGCGCTCGTACTGGCGCTTCAGGTCCTCGACGGTGTCGCGCGACGGAACGTGCGGCCCGAGACTCCGCAACGCCTTGAGATCGTCCAGGAGCTTCTCGATGTCGCGGTCGCGGATCGCCGCGTACTGCGTCTTGTACCGCTCGTGGAACTCCAGGGCCGCGCCGAGCTGGATCTCGCTCAGGTACAGGCGCTCGGCGTAGTCCGCGAGCTCGGCCGAGGTGATCGGGTCGGGGATCGCCTCCCGCATGCCCTGAGCCGCGGCGGGACGCGCCCACGCGCCCGTCAGCACCGTCACCATCACCGCGAGGATGAGGGTCGCGAGGTTCGATCGTCGCATCCGCGGAAACCTGCTCGAATCAGTCACGTCTCGGTTCTCCCTGGGGTCGCTCGGTCGAGGTCGGCGCAGCATCGCCGCCCCCATCCACCTCATCAGAATACGCGCCACATGCCGGGCCGTTACATCGCGGGCGGCAGACCGACCGCCCGACGCCAGGCGCTGACCTGGCCGAGATGCACCATCGTGTGCGCGCACATGAGGAAGTTCACGGCCGCGCCGATCGTCGGACACATGTCCCGCAACCGACCCTCGCCCGGATTCTGCCGCGCGAGCACCTCGTCATCCACGGCCCGAAGCGCCTCCAGCACCGCCCGGTGACCCGCCAGGAAGCGATCCATGATCACCTCCTTCGACGGATACCGACCATCCTGGGGCACGCACGTCACGCCCGCCTTGAACAGGGCGTCGAAGGCCGCGTCCGCCGGAACCGCCGCGTCAGCGCCGAGCATCTCCAGCATCCGGTTCGGGTACACCGCGAGATGCCCGTAGCAGAATGCCGGGTGATTCATCGTCGGATGGGGCATGAGATGGAACTGGGCGTCGGTGATGTCGGACGCGAGCTTCTCGCCGTACATCAACGGAAGGGCGGCCGCGGCGCGAATCGTGTCCGCGGCCAGCGTGGCGGTCGTCGTCATCGGATCGGTCCTGCCTTTGCCTGTGGGGAATCGGTGCACTCGGCCTCTCCGAGTATGCTATTCACGACGCCGGAACCGAACCGCGGAATCTCGAATTCCGACGCTTCAGGCGCCCACGTATCGCGCGTACACCGCCCGCGCGGCATCGACGTCGGTGATCCCCTTCACGATCGCCCGCCCGTCGGGAAACACCGTCAACTCGACCGGCGCGCCCGACCCCCCGCGCTCGTCGCGCAAGACGCCGCGCACGAGGAATTCATTCACCGTAAACGTACCGTGCGCCGCAAGTTGCGCCGCGATCCCGGCGAGGTCGAGCCGATGGTCCGCCGCCGGCGTGATCTGCACCGCCTCGCGCCCGCACAAGGTCGTCGCGCCGGACCCCGCCCGACCGTCGAGGTACGCGAACGTCCGCGCGCCGCAGCACTCGCAGTCGGGATTCCGGGCCCCCGACACATCGAACCGCTGCACGACGTTCGTCCAGACGTCCAGCGACAGCAGGCCGCGATCCACGGCGTCGACCCGCCCGACGAGCAGCTTCAGCGTCTGGGCGACCTGGTGCGCCGCGACCATCGTCACCGCCGGTCCAAGCACGCCCGCCGTGTCGCAGGTCGGCGATGATCCCGGCGGCGGCGCCTCGGGAAACACGCACCGGAGACACGGCGTCGACTCCGATGCCCCCCACGCCGCGCCGCCGCGCCCCGCCCCCGTCCCGGCCCCCGCCCCGGCGCCCGGCCAGGGCAGGACGGTCATCGACAGGCCCGTCGTCGCGACCGCGCCGCCGTACACGTACGGGCGGCCGTCGCGGACCGCGAGATCGTTGAGCAGGTACCGCGTCTCGAAGTTGTCGAGCCCGTCCACGATCACCTCCGCGCCCGCCGCGAGGCGCGCCGCGTTGCGATGGTTGAAGTCCGCGACGTGCGCGTGCACGACGACCTCGTGATTGATGCGCGCGAGCTTCCGACGGGCCGCCTCGGCCTTCGGCAGGCCGGATGCGACGTCGGTCTCGTCGAACAGCACCTGGCGCTGGAGGTTGGTGATCTCGACGAAGTCCCGGTCGACGATCGTCAGCGTGCCGACGCCGGCGCGGGCCAGCCCGTCGGCGATGGCCGTGCCCAGCGCTCCGCAACCGACCACGAGCACGTGAGCCGCCCGGATCCGGCGCTGACCGGTCTCACCGATGCCGGGCAGGAGCATCTGGCGGTGATAGCGATGGAGGTCCGTCATCGTCGATCAGTCTCCCAGCGCCCGCAGCCAGGCCCGGATCTCGAAGTCGTACACGGCCGCGTCCCGGACGTCGAAGGACAGGACGCCGTCGGACACCGACGGGTTCGCGACGATGACGGCTCGTCGGCCGGCGATCGCGTCGGCGATGCGCTCGATGCGGTCGCGGGCCTCCGGCGTCAGTCGGATCTCGCGATCGCGCCCGATCGCGTCGCAGCGGGCGCCGATCGTCGCCTTGACACGCTCGACGTCCCAGCCGGCGGCGATCATCGCGCCGAGTTGCTCGAACATGAGGGCGAGCTGCGAGCCGGGATCGTCCGTCGACGACGCGATGAGCCACGCCCGGAACTCCAGCGCCGGGCGGGCGAGCTGACGCGCCCTGGCCTCGCGCGCGGCGACGGCGGCGATCATCGCCTCGACCGCGGCCATGCGCGCGGGCGGAATCGGTCCCGCGGCACGGATCGCATCGAATCGCCGCACCGTCTCCGGTGCCGCCCACGGATTCGGCACCATCCGGGGGAGATCGCGGAGGAACTGCTCGAACGCCCGGCCGTCAAGGGCCGGGCGCGGCGGCGCGAGACTCGTGAGCTGCCAGCGCGTGTACGCATCGACGAACGGATCCGGCGCGGCCGGTCGGACGAGTCGTCCCGTGACCGACGCGACGGCGAGGTCGATCTCGA
>JAGQOI010000248.1 GCA_020427625.1 Phycisphaerales bacterium
CATCGGCGCCGACTTCGGTCCAGAGGTCGGGGATGCGGTTGCAGACGGATCCGCCGATGAGGATGGGCAGATCGGTGATGGCCGGCTGGCCGCGCACGGCGGCGATGAGATCACCGAGTTCGCGGACGTGCAGCGGGTTGGTCACGGAGATGGCGAGCAGGTCGGGCGCGGGTTCGACGAGGATGGACAGCAGGTCGTGGGTGGGCACGTTGGCGCCGAGGTAGAGCACGTTCCAGCCGCTCATGAGGAACGTATCGGCGATCATGCGCATGCCGACGGCGTGCAGCTCGCCGCCGACGGTGGTCGCGACGGCGCGTCGGTCGTTGGGCGACGTGTCCGGGAAGTAGGCGCGAAGTCGGGCCAGGACGGTCTCGGTCAGGCTGGTGATGAGGTGTTCCTCGGCGATGGAGACCTCGTCGGCATGCCACATGCGTCCGATCTCGCGCTGGGCGGGCGTGAGGACGTCGTGATAGAGGTCGGCGATCGGCATCCCGCGGTCGGCCGCGTCGATGAGCAGTCGTTCGGCGTCGGCGGCCCGTCCGGAGAGTCCGGCCTCGAGGTACGCGAGCACGAGCCGTCCGTGCGGGTGATCGGGGTCGATCGTCTCGCCGCTGATGGTGCAGGGCGTGTCGACGGCGGCGAGTCCGGCGTCGAGATGGGGCGCGAGGATGTCTCCGGCGGCGGAGGGCAGTTCGGTCATGAGCACGTCGCGCAGGCACTGCATCGAATGTCGGAGGTGATCGAGCGGCACGTCTCGGGCGACGAAGGCGGCGGCGCTCCAGGTGACGGCATCGGCGAAGATGACGGGTCGTCGAACGGCGACGGCCTGCGCGAGGTAGCGCAACCGCATGCGCACGTCGCCGAGCCACTGGGGTCGCCAGGTCTCACCGAAACGTCGCGTGACGTCCGGGTCGACCTCGGCGTGTCGGTCCACGGTCCACGGCGCCACTGCACCGGCGACGCTGTCGATGGCGAGGCTGAGTTGGCGGGTGGAGGGGTCGAGCATGGTGCGATGCGCGGCGGGTGGTTCGAGGGGATCCGGATCATCATAGCGACAAGGCGACGGGCCGATCCGCCGATCGGCCCGTCGCATGGACTCGTGCCGCAAGCGGGGCACGGTGAGGATCGGTCGAGCGTCGCCGGGTCAGCCGGGCAGGATGACGCGATCGATCACCTGCACGACGCCGTTGGACGCTTCGAGGTCGGCATCGACGATGGCGGCGCCGTTGACGGTGATCGTGCCGCCGCGGAGTTCGAAGCGGAGGCGCGCGCCCTCGGCGGTCTGAAGCGTTTCGGCCTTGAGGGCGTCGGCGATCATGACGCGTCCCGGCACGACGTGCAGCTTCAGGATCGACGCGAGCGTGTCGCGATTCTCCGGCTTGAGCAGGTTCTCGACCGTGCCCTTGGGCAGGGCGGCGAACGCGGCATCGGTCGGCGCGAACACGGTGAACGGACCCTTGCCCGACAGCGTCCGGGCGAGACCGGCGGCGTCGATCGCGGCGGCGAGCGTGTTGAACGAACCGGCCTTCGCGGCGAGGTCGAGCAGCGTGTCGGTCGACGGCATGATGACCGAGTCGATCACGTGAATGACGCCGTTCGCGCAGAGGATGTCGGTCTTGACGACGCGGGCGTTGTCGACCATCACGCCGCCCTTGTCCATCGCGATGTCGATGCGCTGACCGTTGAGGGACGTGGCGCCGGTGCGGGTGATGACGTCGCCCGCCATGACCTGGCCGGGCACGACGTGATACGTCAGGATCGCGGCGAGCAGACCCTTGTTCTCCGGCTTGAGCAGCATCTGGACCGTGCCCTTCGGCAGCTTCGCGAACGCGTCGTCGGTCGGCGCGAACACGGTGAACGGTCCGTCGCCCTTGAGGGCGTCGATGAGATCGGCGGCCTGGAGGGCGGCGGCCAGCGTCTTGAACGACCCGGCGGCGGCCGCCGTGTCGATGATGTCGTTGCGGCTCGATGCATCGAGCGACGCCGTCATCGTCTCGGTCATCATCGTCGAGCCGCCGCAGGTCGAACCCGTCGTCGCCGCGACGCGATCCGAGGCCGGGCACGAGAAGCCCATGGCGGTTCCGAGGGCGAGCACGGAGGTCGAGAGGGCCGCGAGGGTGGTGAGAGAGCGCATGGATCCGGACTCCTGGAAGAGAGGGTGGAGAGTGCTGGGGGTCGGTCCTGCCCGGCGACGCGCTGTCGCCCGGCGGACACGAGCGGTTTCGGCGACCGTCGAGACGCGGATGCACGGCGGATGCGAATCTCGCGGACACGGGTCGGGAAAAAACTCCGGATCGCGCGGCGCACCGGGCGACGACCTCCCGCGTCCTGATGGAACGGGTTCGTCTCCGACGGGACGAACCCACGGCCGCGAGCGGCGGCATTCATCCTCCAGCGGAGCATCCTTCCATGTTCGATCACTCACTTCATCGGATGCCGGCGCGATTCCGCGCCGTCGTCGCGGCCGCGCTGGTCGCGACCGTCCTCGCGCCCGTCACCTTCGCCGACGAGATGCTGCTGCTCTCGCCGAACGAGGAGGCGAACGGCAGTTTCGGGTACGCCGTGTCGGGCGTGCCGGACATCAACGGCGACGGTCACGACGACTTCATCGTGGGCGCGCCCGGAGAGACCGTCATCGGCCTGTCGGATGCCGGGCGCGTGTACCTCGTGTCGGGCGCGACCGGCGCCGTCATCCGCGCCCACAGTTCGCCGAACGATGCGACGAACGGACGCTTCGGCTTCGCGGTCGCCGGCATTCGCGACCTCAACGGCGACGGGCGCGGCGACTACATCGTCGGCGCTCCGGGCGAACTCGGCACCGGACGCGCCTACGTCTACTCCGGGCTCAACGGCGCGCTGCTGCGCACGCACACGTCCGGCAATCCGGATGCGTTCGGCGAGTACGGCGCGGCCGTCGGGGGGGTCGGCGACCTGAGCGGCGACGGTCTCGGCGACTATCTCATCGGCGCGAACGCCGAGGACGCCGGCGGATTCGAGAACGCCGGGCGCGTGTACGTCATCAACGGCGCGACCGGCTCCGTCATCCGCACGCAGATCTCGCCGACGCCGGAGATCAGCGGCCTGTTCGGCTGGTCGGTCGACGGCGTGCCGGACACGAACAACGACGGTCGCGACGACGTCGTCGTCGGCGCCCCGTTCGAGTCGCCGGGTGCGCTGCCCAACGGCGCCGGACGCGCCTACCTCTTCTCCGGCCTCAACGGCGCGCTTCTGCACTCCTTCAGTTCGGCCGACCCGCAGGTGGACGGGCACTACGGGTGGAGCGTCGCCGGCATCGAGGACGTCGGCGGCAACGGGTTCGGCGACGTGATCATCGGCGCGCCGGACGAAACGGTCGTCGTGCCCGGCGTCGACACGTTCCCGCAGGCCGGCCGCGCGTACCTCTATTCGGGCACCGGCGGCTTCCTCGCGCACACGTTCATCGAGCCCGCGGGGCAGATCGACCAGGGCGGCCGGTTCGGCACGTCGGTCGACGGTCTCGACGACGTCGACGGCGACGGTCTCGGCGACGTGATCATCGGCGCGCCGGGCTGGCCGGGGTACTACGCCTACGTGTTTGCCGGGGACAGCGAAGCGCTGCTCGCGACGCTGCACACGCCTGACGATCTCGGTGCGAACCAGTCGTGGGGCGGTGCGGTCGCGGGCGTCGGGGATGCGAGCGGCGACGGTCGCACCGACTTCATCGTCGGCGGCCCGGGGTCCGACGCGTTTCCCGCCGGTCCGTCGCAGTCCGGTCGCGTGTCGCTCTACCGCCCGCTGGCGAACGACCAGTGTTCTGCTCCGTCCGCGTATGTCGAGTTGTTCGACGGTCTGAACGAGTTCACGACCATCGGCGCCACGGAGGGGCTTGCGGAGAACGGGTGTGCCGCGTTCGCCGATCCCGGCCCGGACGCGTGGTTCCGCTACGAGGCGACCTGCACCGGCACGCTCATCGTGCATACGTGCGAAGGCGCCGGCTACGACACGAAGATCGCGGTGTACGGCACCTGTGTCGCCCAGTGCATCGTCGGCGCACCCCTGGCCTGCAACGACAACACCATCGCCTGCGGCGCCGGGCGCTCGTGGCTGTCGGTGCCGGTCGTGCAGGGCCAGTGCTACCGCATCCGCATCGGCGGCGCGAATGATGCGTCGGGGAGCGGCATCATCTCGCTGAACTGCCTTCTGTGTGATCCGGCCGACCTCAACGGCGACGGCGTCGTCGGCTCCGCGGACCTGAGCATCCTGCTCGCGGCCTGGGGCGCGTCCGGGCCGAGCGATCTCGACGGCGACGGCGTCACCGGCAGCGCCGATCTCGCCCTCCTGCTCGCCGCCTGGGGCGAAGGCTGCTGATCGAAGGGAGCGGGGGAGGCGCACGTCACGCGGCCGCGCGGGATTCCGGTTCCGCGCGGCCGTCGCGCGCGCCGGCCCGCGAACCG
>JAGQOI010000249.1 GCA_020427625.1 Phycisphaerales bacterium
CGCGCCGAGCTGGAGATTGAGCAGTCGTTCATGCCGGTAGATGCGGCTCTCCTTCACGATCTCCTGAACCGATCCGAACAGGGCGAGAAACAGCACACCGATCACCGCGCCGAAGCCGAGGGTGCGCTGCTGCGGAAGGAACGCCTTCAGATACTCGTACCATGCCGCGGCGGACAGGCCGCCGGACGGATGGGCCGACGGGCGGGCCGGGACCTCGATCGCGGACGCAAGAAGACACAGCATCAGCGCGATCACCGGCGCCAGCGCAAGCAGCACGCCGGTCGTCAGGCGATCCCCGAGCAGGAGTTGGACATACCGTCGCGTCAGCACGCGGCACTGCGTCCTCGCCTGCTCGAGATCAAGTCGCGGCTGTCCGACCGCCTCCTGCTTCGAGGCCGCCTGACCGGAGTCGTTCCGAAAGACCACGGTGACGTTGCCGTCGTCGGGAGGCGGCGCGAAGTACCGAGACCGGCGGAACTCCCGCTCCCACTGCTCGGGCGACTTGACCGACTCCAGACCGTACACGTCCACCATGGCGTCGATGCCGAAGTGCTGGAGCATCTGGGTCGCCGGCCCGTGAAAGACGAGGCGGCCACGCATGAGACAGGCGACCCGATCACACTGGTGCAGGCTGTCGAGGAAATGCGTGATGCAGATCACGGTGACGCCGTCATCGGCCAGGCGTCGAAACAGGGCCATCATCTCGCGCTCGGTGCCCATGTCGAGCCCCGACGTCACCTCGTCGAGGAACAGCACGGCCGGCTGCGAAATCAGCTCCATCGCGATGGACACCCGCTTCTTCTGCCCGCCGGAAAGATTCCGGATCACCGTGTCCCGGCGTTCCTCAAGACCGACGACGCGAAGGACGCGATCGATGTTGGATTCGATCTCGGCGTCCGTCGCATCCTTCGACAGGCGCAGGCGCGACGTGTACCGCAACGCGTCGGCCAGCGGCAGGCCGTCATGGAAGATCACCTCCTGCGGCACGTAGCCGATGTCGCCCTTGTGGGCGTCGAACGCGGCATACAGATCGTCGCCATTGAATCGCACCTGACCTTCGGTCGCCCACCGTCGTCCGTTCAGCGCGTCCATGAGCGTCGACTTGCCGCACCCGGACGGTCCGAGCAGTCCGACGAACTCGCCCGGGCGGATCTCCATGGACACGTCGTCGAGCAGTCGTACCGCCGCGCCGGTACCGGGATGGCGGACCTCCTTGCCGATGCCGTGCAGCGTGATGCGGACGCCCGTCCGGTCGAGCGCGCGGGAGGCGAGCGAGTCACCCTCGAAGACGAGTTCGTAGGGTCCGATGCGAAGCGTGTCACCGATGTCCAACGGATACGGACGCTGGATCGGTTCGCCGTTCACGAAGGTGCCGTTCGTGGAACCGAGGTCCTCGACGAACCATGCCTGACCCCGGCGCTTCAGGCGGGCGTGACGGCGCGACAGCACGAGACTCTCGAGCGTGACCTCGCACTCCTCGCCCCGCCCGATCACCAGTTCGTCGCCCGTCAGCGCGATGCGGCCCGCCTCGGCCGGCGCGTCGTCGGTCGTCCGACTCCCGCTGACGACGGTGCGATCGTCGGAGTACTCCGATCGTGACGCCGTCGTCGGCCGGTGACCGGCGGCGGCCCGGTCGATCATGACCT
Source organism: Phycisphaerales bacterium (assembly GCA_020427625.1). GTDB lineage: Bacteria > Planctomycetota > Phycisphaerae > Phycisphaerales > SM1A02 > JAGQOI01. The sequence goes on from JAGQOI010000249.1 coordinate 1,647, forward strand.
CCACGACGACCGGCCCGACCGCGATCTGATCGCCGTCGAGCAGGCGACACGGCGCATCGATCGGCCGGTTCTCGAAGTGCGTTCCGCCGCGGCTGTCGAGGTCCTCGACCCAGAGTTCATCGTCGGTCACGAACATGCGACAGTGCCGCCGACTCACCCCGGGGTAATGGATGACGACATCCGCATCATCCTGCCGCCCGAGCACGAAGGACGACCAGTCCGACCGGGGGATGACGCGATCCTCCGTCCTTCCGCCGACGACGATGCGCAACGCGAGCGTGTCCACGACGATCTCCTCGCGCTACCGGGTGAACTTCAACTCGCCGGTCCCGGTGATGAGCACAAACGGCTCGCCGGTGCGGAACCCGGTGAGATCAACGATCCACTCGAACTCCTGCCCCGACCCCGGCGGCAGGATCCGGCGTGCCTTGTCCTCGTCCGCACCGGAGAAACGGAACGTCATCCGACACGTCCGCGTCGCACCGTCGTAATCGATGCGGTAGAAGCCGCGGGTAAGGCCGTTGCCCTGGAGGACGTTGACTTCGGGTCGGCTGGAGTCGATCTGGATCTCCACTTCGGACTCGCCGTTGTCGGCGATGTAAGACGCGCCCTTCACGGCCTCACGGAACTGCTCGACCTCCGCCGGCGTACACGTCGGCGGATGATCGCGGCGCCACTTCTCGAGCAGCGAGGTCACCTCGCGATTGCTCCTCCCCCCGACGAGATCCGCCAC
>JAGQOI010000250.1 GCA_020427625.1 Phycisphaerales bacterium
CTCGCGAATACCCCCGTGCCGGGTCCGATCCTGAGCCTTTGCGGATCCACCGCATCGGCCGGGTGGTCTCCAGGGCGTCTTGGCATGCGATCGTCTGCATTCACTCAGGCCCGGCGACCACCCCCCGAGTCCGCCCGACGTCTCCTCCGGTGGGGACGGCAGCTCGCCTGAGCCTGCCCACATCGGAGACGGCGTCTCCGGCCGTCTCCACCTGCTCATTCACCGTCTCGGAGACGTGCCCGGTACGCGATCGCCACGTCGCGGGCCGGAGTCCGCATCCTGTCAGCGGCCTGCCAGCTTGGCGACGGCAATGTGGACATGGAGACGGTCTCCGCACCGGCTTGCGGGGCCGGAGACGCCGCGTCACCGCGTTCCATCTGAGCGACGATGGATGGCTCGCCGATGTGCACCGGTCACGCGGTGCGGCGACTCGCATGCACCAGCATCAGCAAAGGAAAAGGGCGTCCGACCCGGAGGGTCGAACGCCAAGTTGAGGTAGAACGTCAGGTCCGGGGCGTCAGTCCTCGTCCTCCACGGCCGTGCCGCCGTCGGCGGCCGACAGCTCCTGCATCTGCGTGATCACGTCCGTGATCACACGCGACAGGATGCACAGCTCGCGGATGTCGTACGAGTGTGAGTCCGTCCAGTTGCCATCAGCATCCTGGAACCGGCGACTGAACGTCGCCTTCGGCATCAGGCGGCCGTACTTCGAGCGGCCGCCCCAGATCGTGCCTCGCACGCTCCGCAGCTTCACCTCCGCCAGAGGCTTGGCAGCCACAGTGGGGTCGTTCGTCATGGTCGTCTCCTTTCGTCTTGGGTTGAACTGGCCTGATGTCCAGCGGCGGACCAGGGGCACCGATCAAGACCGGTCCCCGCGAGGCTCTCGCCTCGCGACCAGGGACCGCACGGCTTGAGTCTTGAGCGGGGCACCGACGCCGCTATCAGGACAGACTGGTTCAACCCATCGAAGGAGAAGCCGCTAACGACACTGCCGCGGATCGCCGGAACCGGATGCGGCTGAGGCGGAGGATCGTTCAACGACCCGGGGTCAACTCGACGATGACGGCTCGTCGCCGACCGGCGGGCCGTGCGGGCCGTGGGCGATCTCAAGGTGGGGCACACGGGACTCCGGGCCGCCGAGCACGAGCTCGGATTCCATCTGAAGCATCGTCCCGCCCCAGTCCAGGTACGTGATGATCACCAGCACGTCGCAGGGGCCCAGCGCCCAGCGGCTGTACACGTACCCCGTGTGCCCGTGCAGACACGTCAGGTTCCACGTCAGCTCGATCGCGGAGAGATCACCCCATTCGCCGTAGGCATGCCGCACCAGCAGGTGCTGGGGGTTCATCCCGTACGCCTCGCGGCACACCTGATCCGCCTCGCGGCTGATCGATGCCGCCCCCGGATCCAGCCTCGGCATCGGCATCGGCAGATCGGCCACGGCCAAACGATCCGGCGGCGGCGGCAGACGGTGATGCTGGATGTAATGATCACGACGGATCTCGCCGGTCATGGCGTGAACCCCAGTCGTCGCCAGATCGCATGGAGAGGCTGCGGTCTCGCATGGCGAACGTGATCCTCGTATTCCCTCGTGCGATACGCGCCGCCGGCCCGGCACCGCGTGATCAGCTCCGACTCCCGGTAGATCACCGTCTCAGCCGCGGTGAAGTCCGTGACGATCACGAACACGATCGACGGATCCGCATCGACCGACCAGCGGCTGTAGACGTGACCGGTGCGGGCGAGCAGTTCGACGGCGTTGCGGTCGCTCTCCTCATCGGTGATGAGTCCCCACCATCCCGCCAGGTGCCGGGACAGGGCTCGCCGGAGCACTGCCTCGTCATGCCGGCACGCCGCCATCGCCGCGTGCGTCGCACGGACGTGACGGCCCGGTCGCAGGACCATGTCGGGTGAAGTGCACTGGTGAAGTCGGATGCCGCCCGGCGGTGCCGGCGGGATCCAGGGGAAGCGGACGTCCGGCTCGGACGCGATGCGTGTTCTCTGCTGTGGCGTTGATCGTGTCATGGGTCGCTCCTTCTCCGCGGCTCGGGTTCAACCTCCCTCGCATCGGCCGCGGGGTGGATGCAGAGGTGGTGGCCGGCACGAAGTGGCCGGTCCATCCAGCTCTGCTGGACCCCTTGCACTGTTGACGGGCGAGGTCAAGGGCCGGGACTGGCTCGGGTGCAGCATGCACCCCGTAGCAGTCCCAGGGCTTGCGAACCCTTGACGTCGCTCGGCACACAGTGCCACTTCTTCTTCACGGCACCACGCCACACGGATCCGGCACTCATGGACGAATACCGCCCCAAATCACGGAGCACCAGACACGGGAAGTCCAACCAGCGCTCCTTGCCGTGTGGATCCTCAATCAGACGGAGTGGCCGGCGAACGGTGATGCGGATCACGTACCGCGAGTTGCGTGGCGCCGCACCGGCCTGCGAATCATGGCCGGACGTCGTTCATCGAGATCGGCCGCGCGGTCCGAACCCCCTCCGCGTCCGCTCCGCCCCCTCTCTCACGGCGCTCAGCGGCTTCGCCTCGAAGTGCTCGTCGCGTTCGATCCGCAATCCTCCGGGACCGCGGATCGATTCGAGTTCGCTCAGCGTGAAGTAGCCCAGTTCCAGTTCGTGGCCGTCGACGAGGCCGAAGAACACGTCGTCCCCGTCGAACTCGATCACGTACCACGTCCAGTTGGTCCACGGCGTGAAGAGCTTGAGGTGCACCATCGGGTCTTCGACCTCCTCGCTCGTGTACAACGCCGGGAGCGACTGCAGCGTCTCGTCATCCAGGAGGCGGCTCATGGCTGCACCTCCAGGTCGGCTTCACCCAGCGCGGCCGCCAGCGACATGACGCCGCGACCGGATTCGAGCACGCTCAGCATCCGGCGCGCGAGGTCCGCCGCGCGGACCAGATCGTTGAGTTCATCCCCCTCGAACGTCACCGCCTGCTCGAGATCCTCCGGGATCGCCGCGAACGCGAACACGAAGCGGCGGTGGCTCGTGCCATGACCGACCCGGGTCACGCGCACATTGACGTGGCCGAGGCGGAACGCCTCGATCACATCCGGCGTCGCCGCCGCGTTCATCGGCTGCCGTCCCGGAGGCGCGTGGCCTCCTCTGAGGTGGACGTGCCGTGCAGGTCGTCGGCCTGCAGATCATGGATCACCGCTTCGGCTCGCTCGGCGGCCCGGGCGAGCGATGCGAGGTCCTCAGACCGGAACGAGGCCGCCACGTGGACCTGGCCGCTCTCGTCGGTCGTCTGGCGGATGAACGCCACGGTGTAGTCGGGGCGGCTCCCCTCGCGGCGCCGCCAGATCGATGCCTTCACCGTTCCGATGTGGACGGTGCCGGCGGGTTGATTGGTGGATGTCATGTGCTCTCTCCTCATTCATCAGTTCATCACACCGATGAATGAAGCA
>JAGQOI010000251.1 GCA_020427625.1 Phycisphaerales bacterium
CGGCAGTCTCATCCGCCCGGAGGCGACCGGCTACGGCGCCGTGTACTTCGGCGCGGCGATGCTCGGCGTCGATCGCGACGACTACCAGGGCAAGCGCTGCCTCGTGTCCGGGTCCGGCAACGTCGCGCAGTACACGATCGAGAAACTCATCGCCCTCGGCGCGACCGTGGTCTCCGCGTCCGACTCCGGCGGCTTCATCTACGACGCCGACGGCATCGACCGGAAGAAGCTCGAGTGGATCCAGGAACTCAAGAACGTCCGGCGCGGCCGCATCGCCGAGTACGTCAACGCATTCCCGAAGGCCACCTACACGGCGACCAAGGCCGGCGCCGATCACAACCCGCTCTGGGCGAACGAGGCCGACTGCGCCTTCCCGTGCGCGACGCAGAACGAGATCAACGGCACCGACGCGGCGAACCTCATCGGCGGCGGCGTGAAGATCGTCGTCGAGGGCGCGAACATGCCCACGACCCCCGCGGGCATCGATGCCTTCGCCGACGCCGGCGTGAAGTACGCCCCCGGCAAGGCGTCGAACGCGGGCGGCGTCGCGGTCTCGGCCCTCGAGATGTCGCAGAACTCGCTCCGCCTGTCGTGGAGTCGCGAGGAAGTCGACGAGAAGCTCCAGAACATCATGCGTTCGATCCACGATCGGGCCCGCGAAGCCGCCGAGTCGTACGGCTTCGCCGGGAACTACATGCACGGCGCCAACATCGCCGGCTTCCGCAAGGTCGCCGACGCCATGATGGACCAGGGACTGGTGTAAGCGCGACGACGACGAGCGGCTACAACTGCTCGGTGAACGGCGAGGCGTCGTGATCGGCGCGGTATTCGACTCGCTCGATGGACGTCGCGCGACGGGACGCGAGGTCGATGCGCACGACGACGCCGCACAGGGCGGCATCGTGCTCGGCGACGGGGAACTGCACGTGCGCCGCCGTCGTCATGTGCCGCAGGACGCTCTCGACGTCGCGCCCGATGATGGAGTCGTACGGACCGCACATGCCGACGTCCGTGATGAACGCCGTCCCCCGGGTCAGGATGCGGGCGTCGGCGGTCGGGACGTGCGTGTGCGTGCCCAGCACGGCGGCGACGCGCCCGTCGAGGTATCGCGCGAGCGCGATCTTCTCGCTCGTCGCCTCCATGTGCGCCTCGACGATCACGATGCCGTCGCGATCGGGCAACTGCTCGAGAATGCCGTCGACGGTCGCGAACGGGTCGTCCGCCGGCATCGGGAAGAAGACGCGCCCGAGGACCGTCACGATGAACAGACTGCGCCCCGGCGCCGCCAGGGGCAGGCGCGTGATGCGCTTGCCGAGGGCGCGGGCGGACAGGTTCGCCGGACGGGCGATCGGCGCGTCGCCACGTTCGAGGATCGGCACGATCTTCGGATCGCGAAAGGCGTGATCGCCCAGCGTGATCGCGTCGATGCCGAGGGCACGCAGACGCTCGTAGATCGACGGCGACAGGCCCGACCCGGAGCGGGCGTTCTCGGCGTTGGCGATGACGAGGTCCGGCGCATGATCGGCGCGGAGGCGGGGCAACTGCTGCTGCACCACCCGGCGCCCGGGCGAGCCGACGATGTCCCCGAGAAACGCGACGGTGATCTCGGGCATGGACGCTCCGGCCGGACAAAGAGGGGGGACGGAAGGGACAAACAACGGTGGATTCGACCCGATCCGGCGCTGGTGCCCGGTGTCACGGGCCCCTATGATAGGGTCTCGTTCTCCTGCATGGTTCCGCCCGACCGTCCGGTCGGCATC
>JAGQOI010000252.1 GCA_020427625.1 Phycisphaerales bacterium
AGCGGCGTCGCGAGGATGGCCCGATTCGCGCGCCCGCCGCCACGACCGACCGTGCCGCCCCGACCGTGAAAGAACCGGACGTCGACGCCATGTTCGCGGCTCACCGCGGCCAGATCACCCTGAGCCGCGTGTAGCGACCAGTTCGCCATCAGGTAGCCGCCGTCCTTGTTGCTGTCGGAGTACCCGAGCATGATCTCCTGGAACCGCCCTCGCGCGTCGAGTTGCGGCCGGTAGGCGTCGCTCGTGTAGAGTTCCCGCATGAGGTCGGGCGAGCGTTCGAGATCGCGGATGGTCTCGAACAGCGGCACGACGTCGCAGTCGCTGCGGGCGTCGTCGTCGGCGCCGAGTCGATAGAGGCCCGCCTCCTTCATGAGCACGAGCGTCTCGAGCAGGTCGGATACGTCGTGCGTCATCGACACCACCATCGAACCGATGCTGTGCCGATCGCGCCGCAGCGCCTCGTGACAGACGCGGAAGGTCTCCAGTGCGTCCGCCGCCGGTTCGGAGAGCGGCGTCCCGGGGGCGACGAGCGGCCGCGGGTGTGCGAGTTCCGCCCGGAGCACGTCGATGCGCTCGGATTCGGACAGCGTCGAGTAGGACGGGTGGACGCGGGCGAGGCGCAGCAGTTCGTCGATCGCGAGTTCGTGTCGTCCGCTGTGCTGCCGGATGTCGAGGGCGGCGAGGTGGAATCCGAACGTCCGCGCGCGGATGAGCAGGTCGGCGAGCGGGCCGTCGTGGGCCAGCGCGCCGAGTCCGCAGGCGGCGAGGGATCGCGAGAGCAGGGTGAGGTCGGCGATGTAGCGATCGATGTCGTAGTCCGGCGTGTCCGTCGCGATGGTCGCGATGCGGGCGAGCATGGCGTGGATCTTGACGCGGAACGGCTCGTGCGTGAGATGGCGCAGCGTGTCGCCGTCGAGCAGGCCGGGAAAGGCCGCGAGATCGGCGTCGATCGACTCGCGGAGTTCGCGCGGGACGTCGAGGCGGCGGGAGGAGAGACTCAGGTGGTGCCGGAGGTCCCACAGGGCGGCGACGTGCAGGCGCACCGCGTCGTCGCGCATCATCGCCAGCGTCTGGCGCGTGATCGCCGGCGTGACCGCGGGATTGCCGTCGCGATCGCCGCCGATCCAGCTCCGGTAGCGCAGCACGGTCGGCAGGTCGACGGGATCGGTGTCGTAGACCTCGCACAGCGCGTCGCGGAGGTCGGCGTAGAGCACCGGCACCGATTCCCAGATCGGGCCCGCGAGGAAATACAGCCCGTTGCGCACCTCCTCGAGCACCTGGAGACGCTCCGTGCGCACATCGTCCGTGCCGAGCAGGACGAGGATGAGACGCTCCAGGCTGGCTTCGGCCCGCCGTCGTTCGAGCGGCGTCGGATCGCCGTCGCGGAGCGCGGTGATGTGCTCGACAATCTGCTGCTGCTTGCGGAGGATCGTCCGCCGCCGCGCCTCGGTCGGATGCGCGGTGAGCGTCGGCTGGATGTCGAGCGTCCCGAGCAGGTCGAGCACCTCGGGCAGCGTGCGCCCCGAGGCGTGCAGCCGGTGCACCGACTCCGCGATCGACTCGATGCGCGGCTTCGTCGGGGTCGCCAGACGCTCACGCTCGCGGTTGATCCGCGCGATCGTCAACTTCGCGGCCTTGTTCACGAGATGGAACCGCAGCCTCAGCGCCGCCAGCAGCGAGCCGATCTCCGGGTCCGCCGATCCCTGGAGCATCGCGGCCGCCGCGTCCAGCCCGGCGCCGTCCTCCTCGGCGCAGTGCGCTGCCGCGCCCTGCACGGTCGTCCACGGCAGGTCCGGTCGCTCGCGCGCGAGCACGCGATCGAGCAGCGTCGTCAACAACCGAACGGTTTCCTTGTGCGCCTGGGCCATCGGCACTCCTCGGCGGACAGGGTATCGGATTCGCGCGACGACGTGATGCGAGCCGGGAGGGAATTGGGTCGCCACGGCGCCCGCCGCTCACTCCAGGATCCGGATCACGCCGCCCATCGCGCACGTCGCGAGGCGCGCGCCGTCCGGGCTCCAGGACAGGTGCCAGATCGTGTCGTCGTGCGGCGCGGTGCCGAACACGATCCCGCCGCGCGCGGCATCGACGAGCCAGAGCTGGTCGGTCGCGACGGCGATGCGGCCGCCCGCACTTGCGACGTGGTTGACGGCCCGGCCGCCGGTGTCGACGGTGAACCGAGCCGGGCCGCCGGAGACCGGGAACACGCGAACCGTCCCCGCGACGTCGCCCGTCGCGAGACGCTCTTCGTCAGGCAGGAAGGTCACCGTCTCGACCCGCGGGCCGGGGACGCCGAGGGCCGACACGAGCGTGCCGCGGCCGACGTCGTGGACGCGGGCGATGCCGTCGGACCATCCGGACGCGAGTCGTGTCCCGTCGGCGCTGAACTCCAGGCGCGTCGGCTCGGCGCCGTCGGCCGCGAGGACGTGCCGGCGCGAACCGGTCGCGACGTCCCACACGATGATCGTCGAGCCGGAGGTCGCGACGAGCGATCCGTCGGGCGAGATCGCGATCGCGTACACGCCGTCCGACGCATCGAGCGTCGCGATCGGCGTTCCATCGTCGGGGTTCCACACCCGCGCGGTGTGGTCCCACGAGCAGGTGACGAGGCGCTCGCCGTCGGCGCTGAACGCCGTCGCGTGACACGTCGATCCCGGATGCGCATCCCACTCGCGACGCAGCGCGCCGGTGCGGGCGTCGAACAGGCGCACCCAACCGTCGAAACACGACACCGCGATCGTCGCGCCGTCGGGACTGAACGTCGTCGAGTACGTGCCGTCGACGCCGGCGCGGATCGTCACCGTCGCATCATCGTTCGTGTCGACGCTCCAGACGCGGACGGAACCGTCGAGGCAGCAGCCGAGGATCGCGCGGCCGTCGGTCGACCACGCGACGCCGCGCACCGTGCCC
>JAGQOI010000253.1 GCA_020427625.1 Phycisphaerales bacterium
ACGAACTGTCCGGCGACTTCAGCACGCACGGATAGCCCAGCGCCTCGACGCCGTCGACGGCGTTCTCGCGGGTGAGGATCAGCGTGCGAGGCGTCGGCAGGCGGTGACGTTCCAGCGTCTCGGCGAGAAAGACCTTGTTCGTGCACCGGACGATCGAGCGGGGGTCGTCGAGCACGACGAGACCGTCCGCCGACGCGCGACGCGCGAATCGGTACGTGTGATGGTTCACCGCCGTCGTCTCGCGGATGAACAGGCCGTCGAACTCCGCGAGACGACCGTACGCGTCCTTCTCGATGAGCTCGCACCGAATGCCCATCCGCTCGCCCGCGCCGACGAAGCGACGGATCGCCTTGTCGTCCGAGGGCGGCATGGTGTCCTCCGGGTTGACCAGGATCGCGAGATCGAAGCGCGCGGGCGTCGCGGTCCGGCCCCGACGAGGCGTGCGCTTCAGGTACCGCGTCGCCTGCTCCACGAGGAACTCGCGATGCGAGTCCGGAACGTCGCCGAGACCGATCACCCGGATGCCCGTCATCCGCCAGACGCCGTCGTGCTCGAACTTCGCCCGAAGCAGCGGCGCGGGGAAGGCGTTGAAGACGGCGAGGGCGAGCCGGTCGTGCGCGGCCGCGGGATTGTGCCCGAAGTACACGCTCAACTCGAACGACTCCGACTTGATCCGTCGGAGGCTCGTCTGGATGACGTCATCGAAGTCCTGCGCCACGAGGCGCATGATCGACGCCATGCGGAAGTCCTGGATGGCCGAGACCGAAGGCAGCGGCCGATGCCCGCGGGCTTCGGCGAGGAGCGAGACGTAGTACCCGGCCGCCTGGTAGCGGAACGAGCGGCAGAGGTTGAACACCTTCCGTCCCGGTCCCTGCGCGAACTGGGTGTCCGAGAGGTAGTCGAAGGACGAGACGAGTTCGGTGCCGGGCAGGTCGAGCGCCCAGCGCTTGGGATTGTCGACGACGACGAGCGGCTTCACCGCGTGGATCCTCCGGACGGCGCCGGCGGCGCCACGATGAGCAGGTTGGCGTCGTGGGTGAGGACGCCGAGCATGATCGCCGGCACGAGTCGCGCCATGCGGACGGTGTAGTTGCGCGACGCGAACGCCGGGTTGTCCTCGAGGGGATCCGCGACGTGCACGACGCGCCGGGAGGGATCGTACCCGTGAATGAGCACGAAGTGTCCCGCGGGCTCGCCGCGGATGTCGTCGGCGTCGTCGTTCGGGCCGTACTCGCGGGCGGCGTGATAGAGGTACGTCGCGCTCAGGCCGGTGAGGACCGGTCGACCCGCCCGCAGGTGGGAGAGAATGAGGCGACTGGTGAGATCCTCGAACCGGATCCGCCCGCCGCGCTCGAGGAACTCGATGTTGGACTCGGTCGCGACGCCGGACTTGTGATCATCCGGCCACTTCGCCGCCGCCTGCGCGCGGAGTCTGGCGATGAGCGTCTCGGCCGACCCGTCCGGGCCGACGAACCAGGTCGGATCGAAGAGGGTGAGGTTGAACGTGTACAGCGTCGCCGCGTAGCCGCGCCGGAGTGCATCGAGACCGAGGTTCACCGCGAGCGTCCCCCGTCCGACGCCGTCGTGATCGAGCGAGCGCACCGACTTCACGACGTCGTCCAGTTCGACCGGGTCGCCCCAGAACCGGTACAGGGCATGGAGACACGTCGGACCGCAGGTCTCGTCGTTCGGCTGGCGGAGGATGGTCAGCGGCAGGACGTGACCGGCGGACGACGCGCGCCGCCCGTCGGGCGCGGATGGGGGAACGGACGGCATGTGGCGACCTCTGGGTGAACGCGGCGGCGCATGATATCGAACCATGACGACCGACGCCGCGCCGTCGCTCGCGGCGTGGTCCGCGTCGGGCGGGTACAATCCGGCCATGTCAACGCAGGATTCGAACCGACTGCCGACCCCCGTCGCGCCGCTCGAACTCGCGGAATTCGAGACCAAGCTCTCGGTCCGCAACCTCCGCCAGGAGGACTTCGACTCGATCGTGCGCATCCAGGAACGGAGCTTCCCGGGCATGGCGACCTGGGATTCGGAGCAGATCCGCAGCCAGCTCTGCATCTTTCCCGAGGGTCAGTTCTGCGTCGAGTACGACGGCCAGATCGTCGCCTCGGCGAGCAGCCTGATCGTCGACTTCGAGCAGCACGAGAACTGGCACGACTGGAAGGCGATCTCCGACTCGGGCTACATCCGCAACCACGACGCCCTCGGCGACACGCTGTACGGCATCGAGATCATGGTCGATCCCGACTTCCGCGGGCTGAAGCTCGCCCGCCGCCTCTACGAAGCCCGCAAGAACCTCGCCCGCAGCCGCAACCTCCGACGCATCATCATCGCCGGACGCATCCCCGGCTACGGCGCGCACGCCGACGAGATGTCCGCCTCCCAGTACGCCGATCACGTCGTCGCCAAGAAACTGTTCGACCCGGTCCTCACCGTGCAGATCTCCAACGGCTTCGCCCTCCGCGGCCTCATCCCGGACTACTTCAAGAGCGACACCGACTCCCGTGGCTACGCGACGTTCCTGGAGTGGACCAACCTCGACCACGTGAAGGACTCCAACCAGCGCCTCCAGGCGGTGACGCGGGTCCGACTCTGCCTCGTGCAGTACATGATGCGACGCGTCACCTCCTTCGAGGAGTTCGCCCGGCAGTGCGAGTTCATCGTCGACGTCGGCTCCGACTACAAGAGCGACTTCGTCGTCTTCCCCGAACTGTTCACGACCCAGCTCCTCAGCCTCATCGAGAGCGGCCGCCCGTCCGTCGCGGCGCGGCGGCTCGCCGAGTTCACGCCGCAGTACCTCGAGCTGTTCAACGACCTCGCCATCCGGTTCAACGTGAACATCGTCGGCGGCTCGCAGTTCGCGGTCGAGGGCGACGACCTGTTCAACATCTCCTACCTCTTCCGGCGCGACGGCACCATCGGCAAGCAGTACAAGATCCACATCACGCCCAACGAGAGTCGCTGGTGGGGCGTCAGCGCCGGCAACCGCGTCGAGGTCTTCGACACCGATCGCGGCAAGGTCTCCATCCTGATCTGCTACGACAGCGAATTCCCCGAACTCGCCCGCATCGCCGCCGCCAAGGGCGCGAAGATCCTCTTCGTCCCGTTCAACACCGACGAACGCTACGGCTACCTCCGCGTCCGGCACTGCTCGCAGGCCCGCGCCATCGAGAACCAGATGTACGTCGCCATCGCCGGCTGCGCGGGCATGATGCCCTTCGTCGACAACGCCGACATGCACTACGCCCAGTGCGCCGTGCTCACGCCGTCCGACTTCCCGTTCGCCCGCGACGCCGTCGCCAGCGAGAGCATGCCCAACATCGAGACCGTCGTCGTCCACGACGTCGACCTCGAACTGCTCCGCCGCAACCGGACCGACGGCACCGTCCGCCCGTGGACCGATCGCCGCAAGGACCTCTACTCGGTCCGCTACATCGACCCCGACCTCGGGCCGCAGGAGGTCTGAGTCGCGGTGGGACACGATCGATCACGGTCGCGCCTCGCCCAACGCGCGTTCTTCGCCCTGATGTACTTCAGTGAAGGCGCGCCGATCGGGTACATCTGGTGGGCCATGCCGACCCGACTCCGCGCCGCCGGCATGCCCGTCGACGAGGTCGCCGCCCTCACCGCACTCCTCACCCTGCCCTGGGCGCTCAAGTTCCTCTGGGCGCCCGCCGTCGACCGGCTGCGCGGCCCGCGCTGGGGATTCCGCGCCTGGATCACCGTCGCCCAGATCGCGATGGGACTGACCCTCCTGCCCCTCGCCGTCATGCCCCTCGACTCGCTCGTCGACATCGCGACCTGGCTCCTGCTCGCCCACGCCGTCTCCGCCGCGACGCAGGACGTCGCCATCGACGCCCTCGCCATCCGCTCCGTCGCCGAACCCGATCGCGGCCGGACCACCGGCTGGATGCAGGGCGGCATGCTCGTCGGGCGCGCGATCTTCGGCGGACTCGCGCTCGCCGCCGAACGATGGATCGGCGCCGACGCCGTCGTCGCCATCCTCATCGCCTGCATCTGGAGCACGCTCGCCGTCCTCTGGCTCTCGCCGCATGCGACCGCCGACAGCGACACGACGCCCGACCACGAGCCGCCGCTCGGTCTCACCCTCCTTGCCGTCCTCAACCGGCGCTCCACCTGGATCGGCCTCGGCATCGCCCTCACCGCCGGCGCCGGGTTCGAGGCGGCCGGCGGACTTATGGGACCGTACCTGCTCGATCGTGCCGCGGACCAGAAGTCCATCGGCGTGTTCTTCGCCGTGTACGTCGTCGGCGCCATGATCGTCGGCGGACTCGCGGGCGGATGGGTCGCGGATCGACTCGGCCATCGGCGGCTCGTCGCCCTCTCCGTCATCGCCATCGTCGCCTGCCTCCTGCTCCTCGTGGGCGCCGACACCCTTCTCCACGCCCGCGGCACGACGCTCATGGCTTTCGCCATCCCCCTCTACCTCTGCATCGGCAGCCTCACGGCATCGTCCTACGCCATGTTCATGGACCTCAGCGACCCCACCATCGGCGGCACGCAGTTCAGCGCCTTCATGGGCGCGACGAACCTCTGCGAAGTCTGGGCCATCGCGGTGGCCGGTCGAATCGCCGCCGGGCCCGGCTACGGCGCCGCCTTCCTCGTCGCCGCCGCCGCGTCCCTCAGCGCCCTCGTCCTCCTCCCCCTGCTCCCGGCGCGAACCGGCCGGCTCCGGGAGACGACCCGATGAGCCCGGCGAACGATCCCGCCTGGTGGACCACGTTCTTCGACGAACGCTACGCCCGCGTCGGACTGCACGGCATTCCGGACGACGCGACCGGCGAGGCCGTCACCTTCATCACCGACCGCTTCGACCTCCGACCGCACGACCTCGTCTTCGACCAATGCTGCGGCGTCGGACGCCTCGCCCTCCCCCTCGCCGCCCGCGGCTGCCGCGTCATCGGCGTCGACCTCGCCGGCGCCTACATCGATCGCGCCCGCGCCGACGCCGACGCCCGCGGACTCCGGTGCACGTTCCACCAGGCCGACGCACACGACTTCGTCGCGCCCGAACCGTGCGACCTCGCCCTGAACTGGTTCTCGTCCGTCGGGTACGACGCCGGCGATGAACGCATCCCGCTCATGCTCCGGCGGGCGTTCGAGTCTTTGCGACCCGGCGGACGCCTCGCCGTCGAGACCGTCAACGTCGCCCGCGTCCTCGCCGAGCCGCGGCGATGGCACGTCGAGACGGTCACGGACGAGCGTGGCCGCGCCGGCACGCTGATCGTCGAACACACCCTGCATTTCGACCGCGGGATGATCGGCATGCGCTGGACCTTCATCGCCGAGGACGGCGTGCGGGACGAGCGATACGCCGAGACGCGCATGTGGCTGCCCCACGAACTCGGTCGCCTCGTCGCCCGCGCCGGGTTCTCGGACATCGAACTCATCGGCCGCCCGGACGGCGAGCCGATCACCGCGTCCGGCCGCCGCCTGGTCGTGAGCGGCCGTCGCCCGTCCTGACCCTCCGTTCGCGAACGTCGCGCGAACGGGCGTCGGCGGCGCTCGTACCGATGGGATCGAACGACTCGATCGCCGCGCCCCGCTAGAATCATTCCACGATGCGAACCCGTCACCAGACCCGCCAGATCGCCGTCGGCAACGAACGGACCGGCATCATCCGCATCGGCGGCGACGCGCCGGTGTCCGTTCAGACCATGACGGCGGGATGCACGCACGACATCGATGCCTGCGTGACGGAGATCAACCGTCTCGCCGCGGCGGGCGCGGACATCGTCCGGGTCGCCGTGCCGGAGCGCAAGGACACGGCCGCCCTGCCGGAGATCCTCGCCCAGACGCGGGTCCCGATCGTCGCCGACGTGCACTTCCACTACCAGCGGGCGTTGGAGTCGGTCGCGGCGGGCGTGCACAAGATCCGTCTGAATCCCGGCAACATCCAGGACCGGGCGCAGGTGAACGAGGTCATCGACGCCTGTCGCGACGCGGGCATTCCGATCCGCATCGGCGTGAACGAGGGCTCGATCATCGAGCGCCGCGACAAGCAGTTGCGTCAGCGCGAGCTCGGGCGCGTCTTCTCGAACCACAAGCACGGTCATCTGCTGGCGATCATGATCGCGAAGCTCGAGGAGTACGTCGACCTGTTCGCCGCCCGCGACTTCCACGACATCTGCATCAGCGCGAAGTCGATGGATCCGTCGCTCGTCATCGACGTCTACACCGAGATCGCCGCCCGGTTCGACTACCCGCTCCACCTCGGCGTCACGCACGCCGGACCGAAGGAGACGGGCACGATCCGCAGCGTCGTCGCGCTCGGCACGCTGCTCGCCAACGGCATCGGCGACACGATCCGCATCAGCTACGCGAGCGATCCCGTCCACGAGGTCGAGGACGGGCTGGAGATGCTCTACTGTCTCGGTCTCCGCACGCGACGCGGCGCCGAACTCATCGCCTGCCCGACCTGCGGACGCATCCAGGTCGACCTCTTCACCCTCGTCCAGGAAGTCCGCGCGAAACTCGCGAGCGAGATCGAACTGCCCATGAAGGTCGCCGTCATGGGCTGCGTCGTGAACGGGCCCGGCGAGGCCGAAGGCGCGGATGTCGCCGTGTTCGCCGGTGATCGCCGGGGCATCATCTACGTCCAGGGTCGACGCGTCGCCAACGTGCCCGAAGCCGAGATCCTCGATCGGCTCCTCGAGGAATGCCGCGGGTTCCAGGACCGCGTCCGCGCCGGCGACGCGACGCTCGGCGAGAAGCACGTCGAGATCATCCCGCCCGATCCGATCGGCGAACTCGGCAGCGGCGCCCGGCGCATCGCGGCCGGACTCGTCGAACAGATCACCATCAACCGGACCGGCGGATGAAACGCCGCCCGCGACGCCTCGCGCTCGTCCCCGCCGGCCTGTTCGGCCTGTTCGGCCTGCTCGCCTTGGGGTGCGCAAGCGGACCGGTGAACCCGTCGTTCCCGCTCGACCGACAGGCCGCGTCCGCCGAACTGCGCGCCATGGCCGCGGACCGGCGCCCGCTCGCGCGACCGGTGCTCGTGCTCGGCGGCTACCTCGACCCGGGCCCGATGGTCGGCACGACCGCGATGATGATGCGGCGCTGCGTCTCGAATCCGGCGTGGGTCGTACCGATCACGACGACCGGCTGCGGATCGTTCGAGGCGTCCTGCGCGCACGTGCGCCGGACGCTCGGCCTTCGGCTCGGTCTCGACGCGGGCACGACCGTCGAGGTCGACGTCGTCGGCATCTCCATGGGCGGACTCGTCGGACGCTCGCTGCGCCTCCCGGCGACGACGGACGACGGCGGACCGACGGTCGTGCTCGAACGCCTGTTCACCATCTCGACGCCGCATCGCGGCGCGGGCATGGCGTCGTTGCCCGCCATGGACCCGGTCGCCCGCGCGATGCGCCCGGATTCGGACTTCCTCGCCCGCCTCGACGCCGAAGCCCCGGCCGACGAGCACACGTTCGCCTACGCCCGACTCGGGGACCGGATCGTCGGGACGGAACGATGTGCCCCGGCCGGACGTGGCGTCTGGTGGGTTGCGACGCCGGCGTTCTCGCTGGCGCACATCGACGCTCACCGTGATCCACGGGTTCTGGCGGACATCCTGCGTCGTCTGCGGGGGGAGACCCCCTATGCGACCGATCCCCCGGCGGCGTTGCCGGGTGCCGCGGCCGGGGATTCCGGCTCGCCAGCGGCGCAGAAGACTGATAGTATTTGACTTACGCGCCCGATCCCGGGCCGGCCGCGCCGGGTTTGGCGAAACCTGCCCGCCCCGGGCGGCGTACAGTCAGACGGGGTGCTCAACCCCTCATATCATCGTGCCGGCCGGCGCGGCGGCTGTCACAGGCGTTCGATCCGACCGCCGCCCGCGACGACGCACGGGTCGCTCGCACTTGGCCCTCGCATTCGGCCTCGCATTCGGCCCTCGCATTCGGGCCCTCGCACTGGGAGTCTCAGACCATGACCCGATCGCGTGCGCACCGCGGCTTCACGATCATCGAGATGATGGTGGTCATCATCATCATCGGCATTCTGCTGGGCCTTCTCGCGCCGGCGTTGTCGGGCGTCAAGCGCCAGGCCGCGATCCGGGCGGAACAGGCGAACCTGCGCACGCTGCACCAGGCCTGGATGTTCTACGCGAAGAGTTTCGACGATGCCGCGATGCCGGGCTATCTCAACGAAGACGTGCAGTCGGTGTGGGGTCTGAACACGAAGCTCCCGAACAACGCCGCCGTGCCGCCGCAGGCCGCGGGTCCGTACACGTGGCGTCTGCTCGAGTACATGTCGGACAACGTCTCGGTGCTCGGCGGGTATCGCGACATCAACGATCCGCTCGACGTCGGCAATCCGCGCACCTTCGCCGAGGAGCCGGCCTTCGGCTACAACGCGTTGTACATCGGCGGCTGGTGGCAGATGGAGACCATCGGCGGCAACCCGACCCCCCGCTACCGGTTCGCGAACGCCCGGGCCGACCGTGACGGCGACGGCGTGCCGAACGAGCGGTACGGCGTCGTCGCCCGCTCCCTCGCGCAGATCGAGCGTTCCAGCGAGGTCATCGTCTTCAGCGGCTCGACGCATCGCCCGCCGGGCTTCTACAAGATCAACCAGTCGAACCAGCGGGAGTTCCCGGGCTCGCACTACGTCGTGCCTCCGATCGTCGCCCGCGACGTGCACTGGCAGCTCACGTCGCGTCCGCTCGCGAGCGCCGGATCATTCGGCCTCATCCCGAACTTCCTCGGCCAGCAGATCCGCGCCGGCGGGCTGGACGAGATCGACGTCCTCGTCGAGGACTCGGTGCCCTACGCCCGCTTCGGCAAGCAGGTCAGCGTCGTGCACGTCGACGGCAGCGTCGCGTCGGAGACGTTCTCCAGTCTCGCCGACCAGCGGAAGTGGATCCACAGCGCGAACGCCAGCGACTTCCGGCACCTCGAAGACTGAGTTCACGCCGAATCCGACTCCCCCTCGGCACCGGCGATCACCGGATCGGCGCGCGGGGATGACACCGCCCTGCGTCACCGTCGACGACGCGCCGGCGGAAACCCCCGTGTGCGTGTGCGTGTGCGTGTGTGCGTGAGCGTGAGATCTCTCGGGCGTGGCCGGATCCGTCCGAGGCCGCCCGCCGCGCGATGGTCGACCCGACGGGCTCGCCGCGCGCAGGGTCGCACCGATGACCCGCCCCGCGCCCGACGCGACCCCCCATCGGAACCCCCCCAACGGTCCCGGGCCGGTCGCGGCGTCCTCGCCCAACCGGGACGCCGCGACC
>JAGQOI010000254.1 GCA_020427625.1 Phycisphaerales bacterium
CTCGTCGGGCGGCAGCATGACGCCCGCCGTCGCCGCCGACTTCGCCGCCGCGTTCGGAACCTTCATTCGCCGGACCACCGGTCTCGATCGTCCCGTCCTCTGCCTCGGACGGGACAGCCGCCCGTCCGGCGAGATGCTCGCCCTCGCCGCGACCGCCGGACTCGCCTCCGTCGGCTGCGACGTCGTGCGGCTCGGCATCGTGACGACGCCGTCCGTCGCCGTCATGATCGACCGCCATCGCGCCGCCGGCGGCATGGTCGTCACGGCCTCGCACAACCCGATCCAGTGGAACGGGCTGAAGTGTCTCGATCGCGACGGCGTCGCGCCGCCGCCCGACGATGCGAACGAGATCATCCGACGCTTCCGCGAGCGCGACGCCGATCCCGCGCCGCCCGATCGGCCCGGCCTCATCACGCACGACGACTCCACCCACGACGTGCATCTCGCCCGCGTGCTCGAACTCGTCGACGTCGACGCCATCCGCGCGTCGGCGTTCCGCGTCGTTCTCGATTCCGTCAACGGGGCCGGCTGCGTCGCCGGGCGTCGACTCCTCGAGGCGCTGGGGTGCGATCTCGTCCATCTCAACGGCGAGCCGACGGGACGGTTCGCGCACACGCCCGAGCCGGTCGAGGAGAACCTCCGCGACCTCGCCGCGCGCACCCGCGAGGCCGGCGCCGTCGTCGGCTTCGCGCAGGATCCCGACGCCGATCGACTCGCCGTGATCGACGAGCAGGGGACGTACATCGGCGAGGAGTACACGATCGTGCTCGCGGCCCGTCGTCGCCTCCAGGTGACCGGCCCGGGTCCGATGGCGGTGAACCTGTCGACGAGCCGCATGATCGACGACGTCGCCGCCGCGGCGGGCGCGCCGCCGGTCCTGCGGACGGCGGTGGGGGAGGCCAACGTCGTCGCCGCGATGAAGGCGTCCGGCGCGATCATCGGCGGCGAGGGCAACGGCGGCGTGATCGTGCCCCCGGTGTGCTGGGTGCGCGACTCGCTGTCGGCGATGGCGCTCATGCTCGATCTGCTCGCGTCGGAGCGCCGGTCGCTCGGCGCGATCGTCGCCGATCTGCCGCGATACCGCATGATCAAGCACAAGTTCGACCTCTCCGACGTCGGCGGGCGCGAGGCGGTGCCGCCGATGCTCCGGGCCGTCGAGGCCCGCTTCGCCGACGCGCGCCTGAGCACGGCGGACGGGGTGCGCATCGACGTCGCCGACGGCTGGGTCCACCTCCGTCCGAGCAACACGGAGCCGATCGTGCGGCTCATCGCCGAGGCGCCGACGAGCGCACGCGCCTGGGAACTCATCGACGAGGTCGCGGTCGCCGCCGGCCTCGATGCAGCGACGCGGCCGCACTCGGGATAGGATGGGTGCCCGCGCCGCCGGTCCCGCCCGGTCGACGTGCGGATTTGCAAGGACCTCTCGTGCTCGCTTCCTCCTCGCTGCTCATGTCGCTTCTCGCGCTCGCGCCGGAGGCGGCGACGTCGGTCGTCGCGGCCGCCGACGCCGGCCCGTCCCACCGACACCACATGGTCATCACCGTCGGGCTCGCGATGGGCTTCGGCGCGATGCTCATGGTGCTCGCGAACCGGCTCCGGATGCCGGCGATCGTCCTGCTTCTCCTCGGCGGCGTCGTGCTCGGCCCGGAGGTGCTCGGCTGGGTCGATCCGAACGGGCTCGGCGACGGACTCCTCGTCATCGTCTCGCTCGCGGTCGGACTCATCCTCTACGAGGGCGGGCTCACCCTCGATGTCGGCGGGTACCGCTCCGCGCCGGGCATGATCAAGCGCCTGCTCACGCTCGGGGTCATGACGACCTGGGGCGTCACCGCGGCGGCGCTCTGGCTCATCGGCGAACAGCCGCTGCGGTACGCCGTCGTCACCGCCAGTCTCGTCATCGTGACCGGTCCGACGGTCATCGCGCCGCTGCTCAAGCGCCTCCAGATCACGCCCCGCCTGCACGCCATCCTCCACTGGGAGGGCGTCCTCATCGATCCCATCGGCGTGTTCGTCGCTCTGCTCTGCTTCGAGTACGTCGTCTCCGGCGAGACCGGCTGGACGGCGGCGACGAACCTCGCGACGCGCATGGTCGGCGGCATCGGCATCGGCGTCATCGGCGGCGGCGTGCTGTCGGTCATCATCCGCCGGCACTGGGTGCCGACCGAGTTCCGCAACATCTTCTCCCTCGCCTCGGCGCTGCTCGTCTTCGTGCTCGCCGAACTCGTCCACCAGGAGGCCGGACTGCTCGCCGTCACCATCGCCGGGTTCGTGTTCGCCCTCGGCGCCCGACGCGAGGTGCGACACATCCGCGAATTCAAGGCCGACCTCACCGACCTGCTCATCGGCACGCTCTTCATCCTCCTCGCCGCCCGACTTCAGCTCACCCAGTTCCAGACGTTCGGCTATCGCGGCCTGCTCATCGTCGGCATCGTGATGTTCGTCGCCCGACCCCTCAGCGTCTTCCTCTGCTCCCTCGGCACCGAACTCACCACCCGCGAGAAACTGTTCCTGTCCTGGGTCGCGCCCCGCGGAATCGTCGCCGCGTCCATGGCGTCGCTGTTCTCCATCAGCATCGAAGCCCTCAGCGCCGACCTCGCCGTGCAGGCCCGATTCGTCGAGACCTTCGTCTACTCCGTCATCATCGCGACCATCGTCATCCAGGGATTCTCCGCCGGACCGCTCGCCCGACTCCTCCACCTCCGACGCACCGAGCCCGGCGGGTGGCTCATCGTGGGCGCCCATCCGCTCGCCCGCGGCGTCGCGGACTTCATCAAGCGCGTCGCCGGCGAACATGCCGTCCTCATCGACACCAATCCCCGCGCCGTCCGGGCCGCCCAGGAAGAGGGATACACCGCGGTCTGCGCCGACGCCCGCGATGCCGGCATCGCCGAACGATTCGTGCTCCACGGCATCGGACGACTGCTCGCCCTCACCGACAACGAGGACCTCAACGCCCGACTCTGCGCGACCTGGAGCGAGGTCTACGGCGACGCCAACGTCTACCGCTGCGAGTCGGGCGCCACCATCGGCGCCCCCGGACCCGCCGCCGGCGACGGCGAGTCCGACGCCGAGGTCGCCGGCACCGTCGTCTGGGCCGCCATCCCCAAGCCCTCCCTCCTCTCCGCCGAACTCACCCGCGGCGACGCGTTCCTCCGCGAACTGCCCGGCGCGCCGCGCCCGCGCCGAGGCACGATTCTCGCGGCCTCGATCGGCGGCAAGTTCATCGTCGACCCGTCCCGCGAAGCCGTCGATGCCGCGAACGAATCGGACCATCTGCTCGTCCTTCGCCGCAAGGTCGACGACCTCACACGCTCGATGCACCCGTCGCTCATCGTCGATCTCGAGTCCGGCGACCTGCCCACCGTCGTGCGCCTCCTGCTGGAGCGCATGGTGTCGATCGTGCCGTCCATCCCCCGCGAGAAGACGCTCGGCGACCTCCTCGAACGCGAAGCCGCCGTGCCGAACGCCCTCGGCGAAGGCGTCGCCGTGCCGCACTCGTACGTCACCGCCCTCGACCGCCGGCTCGTCGGGCTCGCCCGCCTGCGCGAAGGCTTCGATCACGGCGCCGCCGACGGCAAGCCCATCCGACTCGTCTTCCTGCTGCTCAGTCCCGACGGCGATCCCGAAGGGCACCTCGCGACCCTCGCCGAAATCGCCCGACGCATGATCGACGAGGACGTCCGCGACCGGATCCTCAACGCGACGACGCCCGAAGACGTCATGCGCGTCATCCGGCGCACCCGCGTGTCGTCATAGCCCGGCCTGTCGTCAGGGCCCGGCGGCCCGGAATCAGGGATCGGGATCGGGCTCGGGATCGGGTGGGGGGTCCGGCCATGGCTGGTGAAGCCACGACGCGTACGCCGCGCGCTGCGCATCGGTCGCTCCGTCCCGCCGCCGGATGACCCACGACCCGTCCGGTCGACCCGCGAGGGTGACGCGCACGGTCCGCAGGACGTCGTGCCGGAAGAGCGTGATCTCGACGACGTCGCCCGGCGCGAACGACCGAAGGCGCGCCTCGAGGTCTGCCGCATCGAGTCGGCGGCCGTCGAGCGCGACGATCTCGTCGTCGGCGTTCAGACCCGCGTCGTAGGCCGGACCGTTCGACGGGATGGACGTGACGACGGTGCGGCCGGACCGGGTCGCGAGCGTCGCGCCGAGCCACGCCTTGCGCGGGATCTCGTCGTTCCTCGGCGTGCCGGCCGCGTGATCCGCCTCGTCGCGATCGGTGTCGGTGTCGCGGTCGTCGTCCGGCGGTCGCGGCTTGAAGTGGAGTTCGAGTCCGACGGTGCGGAGGGCCGAGTCGAAGTCGGGCGTCGCGGTGCCCCGGACGAGGTCGGCGAAGAAGCGTTCGAAGCGTCCGCCCGCGATCGTCTCGACGGTCGCCTGCACGTCGGCGGGCGTGAACCCCGGTCCGCTGAGCGGGAAGCGTGCGTAGAGGGTGCGCATGACGTCGTCGAGGCTCGCCCGTCCGTCGGTCCGGCGCCGGACCTCGAGGTCGAGGAGCAGGCTCACGAGCGCGCCCTTGCTGTAGAACGACACCTCCGAGTTCACGTCGTCGGGCGAGGCGCGGTTGAACTTCGTCCAGGCGTCGAAGGAGGACGCTTCGAGACTCTGTACGAGGGCGCCGGGGCGATCGCGGAGGGCCGCGATGCTGCCGCCGATGATCTCCAGGTACCGCTTCGTCGTGATGAGGCCGGTCCGGACGAGGACGAGGTCGTCGTAGTAGCTCGTCGTGCCCTCGGAGACCCACAGGAGTCTGGTGTAGTTCTCGCGCTGGTAGTCGTAGGGACGCAGGCCCGACGGGCGCAGTTGCTTGACGTTCCAGGTGTGGAAGAACTCGTGGGCGACGAGGGCGAGGAACCCGCGGTAGCGCTTCGGCTGCTCCAGCGCCTCGCGCGAGGTCTGCATGATCGTGCTGTTGAGATGCTCCGTCCCGCCCCCGCCCGCGCCGACGTGCAGCAGGAAGACGTAGCGGTCGTACGGCACCGCGCCGAAGATCGAACGCTCCTCGCGCACGATCGTCGTGAAGTCGGCGACCAGGGCGTCGGCGTCGTAGGCCGCGGCGCCGGGCGGCCAGATGACGATCTCGTGGGGCACGCCGTCGACGTCGAACACGAGTCGGTCGTGAAGGCCGATCTCCAGCGGCGAGTCGACGAGCACGTCGTAGTTCGGCGCGATCACGGTGTCGGGTCGTTCGGGATGGGGCGCGAGCCCGGTCGCGATCCGCCAATCCGCGGGCGCACGGACCCGCACCTCGACGGGATGCCCGCGCCGGTCCGGATCGTAGAAGAACACCGACGAGCCCGAGAGGAAGGCGTGCGTGTCGTCGACGTGGCGCGTGCGGTCCGCGATGCTGTTCGCGTAGATCCGCCACCGCAGACGCACGTCGCGAGCGCCGCCCGTCGTGATCCGCCAGCTCGTCTTGTCGAGCGGCTCGACCGCGAGCGGACCGTCCCGACCGTCGAACGCCCGCACGTCACGGACCGTGCCCACCGGGTCCAGGACGACGTAGCGACCGGGACGCCAGACCGGCAGGAAGACGTCGATCGTCGGCGACGAGACGTCCGTCAGACGCATCTCCAGATCGATCGTCTGCGTCTGCGGCCGGTCGAGCGTGATCGTGTAGACCACCGGATCCGGCGCGTCGATCACCGCCGGCGCGGGCGCGACCGGCGGAACGAGCGACGCGACGATCGCGACGGCGACGATGATGACGGCGGGAGCGCGGCACCTCATGTCCTCATTGTGCCTGAGGACGACGCGCCGTGCGCGGGAATCAGCGGGCGGGATGGGTCGTCAACCGGCCTTGGCGCGGGCGTCGCAGCCGCCGTCCTCGTTGCGTCGGCGGGTGCTGCGCTTCGAGCGACCGGTCTTCGGGCCGGGTTTCGGCGCCTTCGACACGTTCCGGCCGCTCGTGCGGGGCCCGGGCGCGTCGGGATCGCCCGCCCGGTCCTCGAAGAAGCGACTGGGCCGGTCGTCGAGGAGTTGGGCCTGGAGTTTCTGGAGCGCCTGGACCTCGATCTGGCGGACGCGTTCGCGGGTGAGTCCGACTTCCTGCCCGATCTGCTTGAGCGTGAGCGGCTCCTTGCCTTCGAGGCCGTAGCGGAGCTTGAGCACGCGGGCCTCGCGTTCGCTGATCGCGTCGAGGAGTTTCATGATGGTCTGAAATTCCTCGGACTGGGAGATCGTCTCGTCGGGTTGATCGCTGCGGAAGTCCTCGAACAGGTCGGCGATGTCGACCGAGTGTCCGTTCTCATCCACCGGCGCCTGCTGCGGCGCCTGGAACGCCTTCACGGCGCGCCGGATGATGTGGAGCTTCTTCATCGGGACGCCCATCGCCTCGGCGAGGTCCTGGAGCGTGGGCTGGCGGCCCTGCTCCTCCTCGAGCCGGCGGGTCGTCTCCTTCCAGCGGGCGATGAGTTCGACCATGTAGGCCGGGATGTGGATCGGCTGCACCGCGTTGATGAGCGTGCGCTTGATCGACTGCTTGATCCACCACGAGGCGTACGTCGAGAACCGCGCGCCCTGCGCCGGGTCGAAGCCCTCGACGGCGCGGATGAGGCCGATGTTCCCCTCCTCGATGAGGTCGGAGAGACTCAGCCCGCGGTTCACGTAGTTCTTGCTGATCGCGACGACGAGACGCAGGTTCGCGTTGACCATGTGGTCGCGCGCGGCATTGTCGTTGTCGTTGATGATCCGCCAGCCGAGCTCCTTCTCCTGCTCGGCAGTCAGCAACGACACCTCGTTGATCTGCCGGAGGTAGTACTGGAGATTGCTTTCCAGTGCGGATTCGGACATGCGCGTCTCTCATCACGAAAGGCGACACGAAACGGAGCCGGGATCGTCGACGTGACCCGGCGTCGGCGGAAGCGCACGTCCCCGACGCTCCGCGGAGAGTCGGTCCCACGCGCCCGGGGAAACGCCGTTCAACACGTTCTGAATGCTACCGTTATGGGCATCGGCAGGCAATGTCCCGATCACGAAGTCGGCGCACGTGCCGCCGATCCCCGTGAACGTCGTCCATCCGCACCGTCCGCTTGAACGAATGGCCGCGACCCGCCCGCGCGACGACCCGCGCCGCCGCTACAGTCGAACGTGCGACCGGGTCCGCCGGCGAGTTATCATGCCCGCCCAGAGTCCCCGTGTTCCGGAGTCGACGCGCCGTGTCCCACCATCAGGATGATCTCACCGACCTGCTGCGGCGCTGGCCGCACGAACAGGGGCGCATCACCGCCCGCCGGATCGCCGCCGGCGACGGGCGACCCCTCGTGCAGGTGCGCCTCGAACTCGGACTCCTCCAGATGGAGTGGACCGGTCGTCCCGACGGACAGCAGCCCGACGGCGCGCCGTCCCTGTTCGATCTGCACCGGGATCGACTCGCGACCTACGCGCAGGAATCGGGGAATCCCGAGGGATTCGTGCTCGGCGTCGAGGATTGCCGCGCCCTGCGCGACGAGGCCGTCCAGTACTACCACCGCTACGTCGCCTTCATGGCGCTCGGCGAACACGAAGGCGTCGTGCGCGACACGACCCGCAACCTCGCGCTGTTCGACTTCTGCCGCGACTATGCCGCGGCCGAACCGGACCGGCAGATCCTCGAACAGTTCCGCCCGCACGTCCTCACCATGCGCGCCCGCGCCCGCGCCGAAGCCGCCCTCGCCGCCGGACGACCCGACGGCGCGCTCGAGGCGCTCAACCAGGGACTCGCCGAGATCCGACACGTCTTCGACGACGCCGGCATCGGCGATGCGTACGACGCCTCCAACGAGGTCCAGCTCCTCCGGGGCATGCGCGACGCCCTCGTCCCCCAACTGCCCGTCAGCCAGCGCAGCGAACTCGAGGAGCGCATCCGCGCCGCCATCGACGCGGAGAACTACGAACTCGCCGCCATCCTCCGCGACGAACTCCGCATCCTCGACGATCGACCCCGCGCCTGAGACGACGCCCGCCGAGGCGAACGCGTCAGCCGAGCGCCGCGACGTCCGCGGCACAGATCATCCCGAGCGGCGTCTCGTCCGGCGTCCCCCGGTGGGTGATGATCACCGCCTCGAGCCGCCGGTTCTGCACGAACATCGTCTCGACCGTGTCGAGCAGTTCATCGTCGCGCACGAACGCCACGTCGCGGGACCGATGGTCGGCCGCCAGCACGTCCCGCACCCGCACCGCCGTCGTGTCGACGTCGAGATGACCGTTCGACACCTGGCTCGCGCACCACCGCGCGAACCCGTTGCTCGTGAGCAGACCCACGAACGCCGGCCCGTCGTACACCGGGTACCGCGAGAACCCGCTCTTCCGCACGTGACCCCACGCGACAGCCAGCGACTCGTTCGCCTGGAGGGCGAGCACCTTCCGCTGGAAGTGCGGCAGGACCGTCCGCGGCGACGCGATGTCCCGCTCGATCGCCTCCAGCTCCAGCACCGTTGCGACCGTCGGCACGCCGAGATAGAGATCGTCGCCCGTCTTGTTGTGCACGAGCGCGTTGCGGAGATCCGAGATCTCCAGCAGGAAGTCCTTGTGACGCCCGAGACGCCGGAAACGATTCGACGCCTCCCGCACCTTGCTCGCGAACGGACGACGCCGATCGGAGTGCTGCGGACGCTCGAGCAACTCGCCGAGCATGCGGTCGATCCGGTTGTACGACGCCTCGAACCGATCGATCCGCTCCGTCTCCGTGAGCGGCGGATCACCCGCGGCCTCGCCCGAACCACGGGACTCGGGAGCGTCGGACGGGTCCGGAACCGTGGTCATGGTGCACTCTCCTGTCGTCGACGCAAGGCCTCGAATCGGGCCCGGAAGCGCGGGCCGCCCAGTTCCGGACTCTCCGCCCGCAGACGCGCCAGGCGCGGCAGGATCTGCTCGCGGTTGCGGCCGCTGCGCTCGATCAACTCGAGCATGCGCAGTTGCGCGAGCCAGTACGACGCGCCCGCCCCCGGCCCGCTCGCGCCCAGGCGCCGATAGATCAGCATCGCGTCGCGGAGACCATCGTCCATCGCGACGAGGCACTCCGCGCGGCCGAGCAGGATCTCCGCGCGATCGGGGTGCGCGCGATCGAGTTCGTCGTAGATCGCCAGCGCCTCGCGCGGCCGTCCCGCCAGGCGGTACGCATCCGCGATCGCCAGTCGACGCGTCACCGCCATCGACGCGTCCGCGCCCGACGCCTCGTCCAGCACGGCCGCGAGCGGCAGCAGTTCGCGGGCGGCGAGCGCGCCCGCCGCCGCCTCGTCGCC
>JAGQOI010000255.1 GCA_020427625.1 Phycisphaerales bacterium
CGGACGGCGAGCGCACCGTGCTTCCCTCGCACATGGTGCCGCCGTTCGGGCTGGTGCTGCACGAGCTCGCGACCAACGCCGCGAAGCACGGCGCCCTGTCGACGCTCGATGGTCGGGTCGACGTGCACTGGGCGCCGGCGGACGACGGCGCCGTGAACGTGCGCTGGATCGAGCACGGGGGACCGCCGGTGGTCGAGCCGACGGGCCACGGGCTCGGCCTTCGCCTCGTGCGCGGCCTCATCGAGCACGAAATCGACGGCGACGTCCGCATGCGCTTCGAGCCGGACGGATTCGTCTGCGAGATGCGGCTTCCGCACCGCGCGGCGCGCGAGGCGACGGCATGACGATCGTCGAACGCGAATCCCCGTCGGCGCGACGCATCCTGCTCGTCGAGGACAACTTCCTCGTCGGCGAGTCGATCCGGCGCGAACTGGAGGCGATGGGGTGCGCCGTCCGCGGCCCGGTCGCGACGCTCGAACAGGGTCGGGACATCGCCGGGAGTGAGCGGTTCGACGCGGCGATCCTCGACATCAACATCCGTGGGGGATTGAGCACCGAGATCGCCCAGGTGCTGCGCGGGCGCTCGTGCCCGGTGGTGTTCATCACCGGGTACGGCACCCTCGACGCGATGCCGCCCGAACTCCGGGAAACGCGTCGCCTGAACAAGCCGATCGACCGTGCCACGCTCGCCGCCGTGATTGACGACCTGCTCGGCGAGTGCCGGCTCACGGACGGGTGAATGCTTCGAGGAGCCAGAACGCGACCGGTGAGACCATGAGCGGCGAGTCGAGCACGTCCATGATCCCGCCCATGCCCGGGAGGATCTTCGAGGAGTCCTTGAGGCCGGCGCCGCGCTTGAAGAGACTCATCGTGAGGTCGCCGAGCTGTCCGACGATCGCGAACGCGATGCCGCAGATGGTGCCGCCCCAGATCGGCACGTGATCCGCCTCGCCGAGGTACATGCGGCTCAGGGCGGCCATGCCGGTGCCGACGAGGGCGGCGGTGACGACGCCGCCGGCGAGACCCTCCCAGGTCTTTCCGGCGCTGAGCCAGGGGATCATCTTGTGACGTCCGATGAGCGTGCCCGTGAAGTACGCGCCGATGTCGCACGACTTGGTCGTCAGGATGATGCCGACGATCCACCACGCCGAGTGCCAGCGCCGGATGGCGAGCAGGAAGCCGAGCATGAGTCCGATGTAGACGGCCGTGAACATCACCGCGCCGGCCGCGGCGACGACGCCCTCGACGTTGCGGTTGCGGCTGAACGTCAGCAGCGAGGTGACGAAGGCGAGGATGAGACCGGACGACACGAGGGCCGCGGTGGTCGTGGTCGACGTGCCTTCCGGGATGCTGTAGCTCAGGATGAGGCCGACCATGGCGGCGCCGCTCGTGAGCCAGGTTCGGGTCGCGATCCGGTTCGCGCGGAATACGGCGCCGAGTTCGCGGGCCGCGAGGGGCGCGACGCCGAGGGCGACGACGAACAGCAGCAGGCCGCGGGGGGGATGCGTCTTGCCGCGGAAGAAGTCCTGCCAGAACCCGTCGAGCGTGATCGCGTCGAGCCGGTTGTCGAGCCAGACGATCGCGAGCAGCGCGATGATCAGGAGCGGGCCGGTGATGAGTCGGTACTTGAGCACGGCGTTCGGGGGCCCGGTCGGGGACTCAATAGAGGGGGACGGCGGGATCGATCTCCCGAGACCAGCGGTCGATTCCGCCCGCCATCGACTGGGCCCGCGCGAAGCCCGCGCGACGCAGCGCGTGAACGACCGCCAGCGATCGCCGACCGTGATGACAGTACACGATGATCGGCGCGCCGCGGTGCGCCTCCAGTTCGGACAGCCGGGCGGCGAGCTCCTGCATCGGCAGCAGCTTCGCGCCCTCGATCCGGCAGTGCGACCACTCCCCCGGCGTCCGGCAGTCGAGCAGCAGCGCGCCCGACGACGAGAAGTCGTGAGCGTGTGCGTCCTGAGGCGAGATCTCGAGCGGCGGTCCGCCGGTCGCGTGTTCCATCGTCGCCTCCTCGGGCGCCAGGGTGAGCGAGCATCCTACGGATGCGCGGCAACCGGCGTCCAGTGGGTCACTCGTCGTCCGGTGCCACGCCCGCACGGCGCAGGATCTGCATCGCCGCCTCCGCATCGAATCCGCGCCGCGCGAGCAGACCCGCGAGCCGGCGCAGTCGCGCCGCTGCCGAGAGCGACGTCATCGTCTTCGCCTTCCTGCGGACGAAGGCCGTCGCGGCGCCGTCGAGGTCGACGTCCGCCAGCGCCGTCGCCGCCGCCCGGGCGGCCGTCGCGGCGTCGATGCCCCGGGCTTCGAGCCGCTGCTCCAGGTACGACGCCGTCGCCGGCGACGTGCGCAGCAGCGACGCGGCATAGTCCACCGCCGACGCATGATCGTCCAGCCAGCCGTCGCGGACGAACTCGTCGACGACGGTCTTCGCGGCGGACTCGGATCCGGTCCGGGCGACGAGGCGCGCGCGAAGGGCGCTCGTCGACATCGCCCGACGGCCGAGGCACTGGAGCGCGACGCGTCGGGCCTGGTCGAGCAGGCGGTGACGCTCGACGCGCTCCGCGAGGGTCTTCGTCCAGGCGCGCCCGGCTTCGAGACCGAGTTCCTCCGCCGCCGACGCCGCGATCGTCACGACGCGGCGTCCGTCGACGTCGATGTGCCGGCGATTCGGATCCGACGCCGAGGTGCGAACGGCGGTGATCGTGGAGCGCGTTGATCCGGAGGTCGGTGCGACAGGCATCACGTCAGTTCGTCCAGGTACGAGGCGATCTCGCTCGCCGCATGCGCGTCTCCGCAGGCGCGGGCCTGTTCGAGCCCGCTTCGGAGGGTCGCGACGGCCGCGCCCGTGTCGTCGATCGAATCGAGCACGCGCGCCTTGTGAAAATAGGCGTAGCAATAGGCCGGATCCGCGGCGATCGTGCGATCGAAGTACGCGAGGGCTTTCTGCGGATCGCCAAGCTTGGCATACTCCTGCGCAAGACCGTAGAGGCAGAAGGCGTCGTCCGGCTCGGCCTCGAGCAGTTTCCGGAGTTGGTCGATGCGATCGCTCATGCGGGTGGTCCGTCCAAGGGAGTGGTGCATGGTAGCCGAAGTTCCGCGTCGTTCATGGGGATGGATCCTCGTCGCGATCGTAGGCGCCGCGACGGCGCTGGCGGGCTGCGCGGCGCCGCCACGGGTCGCCGCCGGACCCGACCGGCATGCCGTCCTCGATCAGCGGGCGCAGCCGATGGGACCGTCGGTCGCCGTCGACGAGGTCTGGCTCGTCGCGCGAGGGAGCGACCTGCTGCGCGTCGATCCGATGACGGCGGCGATCGTGGCCGCGCGTCCGCTCGGCGCCGGGACGGTGACGGATCTCGCCGTCGTCGACGGGCGCGTGATCGCGGTGCTCGACGGTGATGCCGTCGTCGAGATCACCATGCGCCCGCGCCTCGCCGTCGCGCGCACGACGTCGGCGGCGACGCTCGGGATCCGGCCACGCCGGCTCAGCGTCGTGGATGGCGCGGCCTTCGTCGCGGGCGAGGGCGGCGTGGTGCGCCTGTCGGACGGTCGGCGCTTCCTCGTCGATCATGACGACGCGACGACGGTCGCGCGGACGGACGAGTACGGACTCGTGGCGTGCGCCGGTCGGCGCGTGATCCGACTCGAGGACGGCGCATACGTCGGTGCCGCGCGAGGACTCTACGGCCTGCCGCCCGGCGTCGGTCCGGCCGGTTCGCTGCTCTTCGAGTTCGATGCCCGGGCCGGATCGCTCGTGGGACTCATGACGCCGAGCGTGCGCGAACTCGGACGCGTCGCGCCCGGCGGGGAGATCCGGCGCCTCCGCGTGCTCGGGTCTCGGGTGTGGATGGTGACCGATGCCGAGGTCCTGGCGTACGAGGTGGGGGACGGCGCGCTCGTCGAGGTTGCGCGGCGTCCGGTCGCGGCGGCGCGCGATGTCGTCGCGTTGCCGGGCGGGCACATCGGCGTCGTCACGGACCGGGAGCGTCAGGTGCTGCCGAGCGCGACGTCGGAGGCGTCGGTCGTCGTGCGTGAGCCGGGCGGGTTCGATCGCGCCTGGGACGGGCGGGTGCTCGTCGTCGGCAACGATCGCGAGCGGTGGCGCTATGAACCCGGGCGGGCGCTGAGCGCGCTGGCGACGCCGCCGGCGACGGCGCCGGTCGGCGCGGCGACGGTGCTCGACACGCTGACGTGGCGCGCGGCGATCGAGGGCGGCGGCGCGACGGTGCGTCTCACGACGCGCGAGGGGGTCGAACAGGTGCATGACGTGCCGGGCGCGACGGCGCTGGCGCGGGCGGGCGGGATGCTGTTCGTCGGTCACCGGAGCGGCGTGCTGGTCATCGACCCGTCGACGGGCGCCGAGTCGTCGATCGCGCTCGGGGGGACCGTCGACGTCGTGTTCCCGCTGGTCTCGGGCGACGGCGTCGTGTTCGTCGGTCCGGCGTGCGGCGTGGGCGTGATCGGGCGGGCGGGCGACGGCGG
Source organism: Phycisphaerales bacterium (assembly GCA_020427625.1). Taxonomy (GTDB): domain Bacteria; phylum Planctomycetota; class Phycisphaerae; order Phycisphaerales; family SM1A02; genus JAGQOI01. The sequence continues at coordinate 4,486 of JAGQOI010000255.1, forward strand.
GCGGCGCGTGCGGTGGTGAGTCAGGCCTTCGCGTTGGCGCAGTACTTGCGGCACAGCGGATGTTCGGCGCAGGTGCCGCCCCGGGCCTTGCAGACGCGCCGGCCGTGAAAGATGAGCAGGTGGCTGAGCATCGTCCAGTGCGGACGCGGGAACAGCGCCATGAGGTCGCGTTCGATCTTCTTCACGTCGGTGTGTTCGCTCAGTCCGAAGCGTTGGGCGAGACGGGCGACGTGCGTGTCGACGACGACGCCCTCGTTGATGCCGAAGACGTTGCCG
>JAGQOI010000256.1 GCA_020427625.1 Phycisphaerales bacterium
GGCGGTGACCCGTCCGCCGCGCCCGGTCGGGGGCACGCGATGGATGTCGACGCCGAGGTCGCGGGCGATGCGGCGCACGGCGGGGGTCGCGAGCGCCTTGCCGGCGGCGGCGGTGGTGGTCGTCTCGGTCTGGCGGCGGGCGAACCGGTCGGGCACCGTGAGAGCCGCGCCGACGCTGCCGACGACGGTTCCGGCGTCCTCCCGTTCGGCGGGCGGCTCATCGGACGCGCCGGCGGCGATGCCGTTCGCGCTCGCCGTCCGGCCTTCGGTCTTTGCGCCGGCGGCGGGCCGGGCGTCGGGCGCGGGAGCCGCGGCACCGGCGACGTCGTAGGTCACGAGGACGGATCCGACGTTGAGGATTTCTCCTTCGGCGCCGTGGAGTTCCTTGATGACGCCGCTCCACGGGCTGGGGACTTCGACGAGGGCCTTGTCGGTCTCCATCTCGGCGAGGGTCTGATGTTCCTCGACCCGCTCGCCGGGCGTGACGCGCCACTTGATGAGCTCGGCCTCGTGCACACCCTCACCGAGGTCCGGCAGGATGAAGTGCGACTTGTCCTTGGGTTGCGTGATGGCCATGACGTTGCCTTGTTCTTGTTCGGGGTTCACCACGGAGGCACGGAGGGCACGGAGGGTGAAGAGGGGTTTGAAGACCAGACGGTGAGCGCGTGGGGTGAATCCGAGTCACAATACGCGTCGAACGATGCCGTGTCTGAGGAGGGGGACGTTGAAGTTCAGGATGAATCCGACGCGATGGCCGGACAGGCGGAGGTAGGTCATGAGCTGGGCCTCATGCACGGCGGCAATCGTCTCAACGGCCTTCACCTCCAACACGATCCGCTCATTCACGACGAAGTCCATCCGGTACCCGCAATCCAGTCGAACGTTCCGGTAGGTGACGGGAAGTGCGACCTGTCGCCGGAATCGGATCCCGCGATCCGCGAACTCGAACGCCAGGCACGCTTCATACGCCGACTCCAGCAACCCGGGCCCCAATTCTCGATGCACCCCGATCGCACACCCGATGATGCGCTCGGTCAACTCACGATCGATGATCTCCAAGTCATCTCACGTCCCCGTTCCCATTCCGAACCAATTCCGATCTCCTCCGTGCCCTCCGTGGTGAACCGCTCCTAGTACGCCGCGGTTTCCTCGATGGCTCGTCCGATGCGGGTCTCGTCGGGGAGGTATTCGAGTTCGAGTTTGTAGTACGGCATCACCGTGTCGAAGCCCGTGACGCGCTGGACGGGTGCTTCGAGCTGGAGGAAGCAGTGTTCCATGATGAGCGTTGCGATCTCGGCGCCGAGGCCGCAGGTCTTCGGTGCTTCGTGGACGATCACGGCGCGGCCGGTCTTGCGGACGGAGCGGGCGATCGTCTCGATGTCGAGCGGGTAGATCGTCCGGAGGTCGACGAGTTCGATCGAGCGTCCGGACGCCTCGATCGCGTTCATGCACTGGATCACCGAGGCGCCCCAGGAGATCATGGTCATCTCCTCGCCCTCGGTGACGACGCGGGCTTCGCCGATCGGGACCGTGTATTCATCTTCCGGCACCTCCTCGCGGAAGGCGCGGTAGATGCGCTTCGGCTCGAAGAAGATCACCGGGTCGGGGTCGCGGATGGCGCTGATGAGCAGGCCCTTCGCGTCGTACGGCGACGACGGCATGACCACCTTCAGGCCCGGGGTGTGGGCGTAGATCGACTCCGGACTGTCCGAGTGCAGCTCCGGCGCGTGAATGCCGCCGCCGACCGGCACGCGGATCGTGAGCGGACACGTCAGCGTGCCCCGCGTGCGGGTGCGGAACCGGGCGGCATGGGTGGTGATCTGGTCGTAGGCCGGTCCGAGGAAGCCCTCGAACTGGATCTCCGGCACCGGACGCAGGCCGCCCATCGCGAGCCCGATCGCGGTGCCGATGATGCCCGATTCCGCGAGGGGCGTATCGACGACGCGAGCGTCGCCGAAGCGCTGGTGCAGCCCTTCGGTGACGCGGAACACGCCGCCGTTGCGCCCGACGTCCTCGCCGAGGATCAGGACGCGATCGTCCTTCTCCATTTCCTGGATGAGGGCGAGGTTGATGGCTTGAACGAGGGTGAGGTTGGCCATGGCTTGAGCGATCGGATGGGAACGGGAAGGAACGGAACGGAACGGAACTCGACGAGGAGGCGGGGCGGGATCAGCGGGCGACGTGGGCGGCGGCGGGTTGGGGCGCGCCCTGGAGTTCGGCCGGGTTCTGGCCGAGACTGCTCGTGCGCATCGTGTCGCGCTGGACGCGCAGGTCGGCGGGCATCGTCACGTACATGCTGTCGAAGAAGTCGACGTTCGACGGCGCGTCGATGTCCTCGGCGCGCTTCACGACGGCGGAGATCGTCTCCTTCGCATGGGCCTCGATCGCCTCCTGCTTCGCGCCGTTCCAGAGCTTCTTGCCTTCGAGGTAGGCGCGGAGGCGGAGGATCGGGTCCTTGTGCTGCCAGCTCTCGACCTCCGCGGGATCGCGGTAGCGTCGGGCGTCGTCGGCGGTCGTGTGGTCGCCGAGCCGGTAGGTGACGGCCTCGATGAAGGTCGGTCGGTGGTGGGTGCGGGCCCGCTTGACCGCGGCCTTCATGGCGTAGACGACGGCGAAGAGGTCGTTGCCGTCGACCTGGATGGTGTCCATGCCGTAGGCGATGCCGCGCTGGGCGAGGGTCGGCGCCGAGCACTGGATGCGTGAGGGCACGGAGATGGCCCAGCCGTTGTTCTGGCAGAAGAAGATGACGGGCAGGTCGAGGTTGGCGGCGAAGTTGGCGGCTTCGTGGAAGTCGCCTTCGCTGGTGGCGCCGTCGCCGAAGAAGGTGCAGGCGACGCCGTCCTCGCCGCGGTACTTCATGGACCAGCCGAGACCGGTCGCGTGCAGCATCTGGGTGCCGATGGGGATGGCGATCGGCGTGACGTTGAGTCCGGCCGGAATCGCGTTGCCGCGCTCGTCGCCCATCCAGTGCAGGAGGATGGACTCCATCGGCAGCCCGCGCCAGAAGAGACCGGCGTTCTCGCGGTAGCAGGTGACGAGCCAGTCCTGGGGCTTGAGCACGTATGCCGCGCCGAGACTGGTCGCTTCCTGCCCGCGGTTCTCCGGGTAGGTGCCCATGCGTCCGGAGCGCTGGAGCTTGAAGGCGACCTCGTCGAGGTGTCGGCAGACGCACATGTGCTCGTAGAGCTTCACGACGTCCTTGTCGGGGATGAGTCCCTTGCCGAGTTTGGCGTCGAAGTTCCCGTGCTCGTCGAGGATCGAGACCGACTCGATGGCGGTGTTGTAGACGGTCTTAACCGGCATGAACCTTCTCCTTGGCGGCGTCGGCGATGCGGCGTTTCGCGAGGGCGACGGCGGCGGCATGGGTGGAGGTGTTCGCGTCGCCGCGGGCGAGGATCTCGCGGGTGGTCGCCTCGATCTCGTCGTTCTTCGCGTCGAGTTCGGCGCGGGTCATCCCGAGGTGGAGGCCGGCGAGTTCGATGAGGCCGCCCGCGTTCACGACGAAGTCGGGGGCATAGAGCACGCCGGCGTTGCGGAGGAGCACGGCGTCCTCGTCGGGATCGACGAGGATGTTGTTGGCGGCGCCGCAGAGGATGGCGCATCGGAGTCGGGCGGCCAGGTTGCCGTCGATGACGCCGCCGAGGGCGCAGGGCGCGAGGATGTCGCACGGCGTCGTGAGGATGGTCTCGGGCGCGACGATCTGGGCGCCGGGGACGGTCTCGCGGAGCCGGTCGAGGTTGCGCTCGCTGATGTCGGCGGCGACGATGGACGCGCCGACGTCCTCGAGCATGGTCGCGAGGTGATGTCCGACGCTGCCGACGCCCTGGATCGCGACGGTGACGCCGGCGAAGTCGAGCGGACGTCCGAGGTGGGCGAGGCAGGCCTTCATGCCGTTGAACACGCCCCGCGCGGTGAACGGCGACGGGTCGCCGCCGGTGGAGACCGTCTCGCCGCCCATGACGTGCCGGGTCTCGGCGGCCATCCAGTCGACGAACTGCGTGTTCACGCCGACGTCCTCGGCCGCGATGTAGGCGCCGTTGAACGTGTCGACGAACCGTCCCATGGCGCGGGCCTCGGCCTCGGTGCCGGCCTGTCCGTGACTCGGCAGCAGGATGACGCTCTTCGCGCCGCCCATGGTGAGTCCGGCGCAGGCGGCCTTGTAGGTCATGCCCTCGGAGAGGCGCAGGACGTCGTAGAGGGCGTCGGCCTCGGTCGCGTAATGCCACCGTCGCGTGCCGCCGAGCGCGTTGCCGAGCACGGTGGAATGGATCGCGATGATGGCGCGAAGGCCGGTCGCCTGGTCAACGTGGAAGCAGACACGTTCGTGTCCGCGGTCGATCATCTGCTCGAGGGTGTTCATGTCCGTGGCATTCCGCGAGAGGGGTGGGATCAGCGGGGGATGTCGGCGGTCTCGACGAGGGAGCCGGCGCCGAACTGCGGGATGTTGGTCTCGTCGAGTTCGCGTCCGGTCCCCCGCGCGGTCTGGTCGGGGGTGCGTTCGGGGATCGAGTAGCGTCCGTTGGGGCGCAGGTCGGACTGCCGGTAGGCGACGTCGGCGGTGGGCTTGATGCTCGAATCGATGTTCGTCCGCAGTCCGCGGCGACAGAGCTCCATCTCCTCGCCGGCGATCGCGCAGACGTGCCGCACGATCTGGGTTTCGGCGGCCAGTTCCGCGCCGTTCACGCCGCTGCGGATCGACTTGTCGAGACGCGAGACGGAGCAGATCATCGCATGCAGCCAGGTCACCCACCAGCTCAGCCGGGCCTGGATCATCTGCGCGCTGATGAGCTTCTCCTCGTGGGTCTTGAACATGAGCTTCACGTGATGCGAGAACTCGCGGACGTGACGCTCGATGTCGGCCTGCAGGTCGGCGAGCTGGGGATGCAGGCGGGTGATGCGCGGCGCGGGGCGCTTGATGCCGAGGTAGAGTTCCGCGCCGATCTGCATCGCGGCCCCGAGGTTCCTGAACGGGTTCGCCTTCACGCCGAGCATGTACTCGCCGAGCTGCTTCGATCCGTAGGCGAAGATGAACGAGTGCATGACCTCGTTGGCGCCCTCGACGATCATGTTGATGCGGCTGTCGCGCCAGAGACGTTCGACGATGTTCTCCGTCATGTAGCCTTCGCCGCCCATGACCTGCATCGCGTGATCGGTCGTGTAGAAGCCGATGTGCGAGCAGAAGACCTTGCAGATGGCGGTCTCGAGCATGATGTCGACGTCGTTGCGGTCGACGATGCCCGTCGTCATGTAGAGCATCGCGTCCATCGCGTAGACGAACGCGGCCATGCGGGCGATCTTCTCCTGGACCTGTTCGAACTCGGCGATCGGGCGTTCGAACTGGTAGCGGTACTGGGCCCACTTCACCGCCTGCTCGTAGGCCGCGCGGCCGGCGCCGACCATGCCGGCGGACAGCGTGCATCGTCCGTAGTTCAGGCAGGTGAGGGCGACGTTGAGGCCCTTGCCTTCCTTGTGGAGGAGGTTCTCGCGGGGGACCCTGACGTTGGTGAAGCGGATGCGGGCCTGCCAGGTGCCCCGGATGCCGCACTTGGACCGGTTGCGGCTGAAGATGTCGATGCCGTCCATGTCGGGCGTGCAGATGAGAGCGGTGACCTTGTCCTTCTTCCTGCCGGAGGCGTCGGCGATGGACTGCTTCGCCATGACGGTGAACATGCCGCTCATCGCCGCGGAGGTCGCCCACTTCTTCTCGCCGTTGAGCACGTAGTGGGTTCCGTCGGCGGAGAGTTCGCAGCGCGTCTCCTGGCCGCCGGCGTCGCAGCCGACGTTGGGTTCCGAGAGGCAGAACGCGCTGAGGGTGTCGCCGGCGAGGCGCGGGAGGAGGCGCTTCTTCTGGGCTTCGGTGCCGAAGAGGGTGATCGCGCCGCAGCCGATGGACTGGTGGGCGGAGACGAGGACGGCGGTCGAGCCGCAGGACTCGCCGATGCGGTCGAGCACGCGGTTGTAGCTCGTGATGCTGAACCCGCCGCCGCCGTAGGCCTGCGGGATGATCATGCCCATGACGCCGAGGTCGAAGAGGCGCTTGATCGCCCAGTCGGGGATCTCCTGCTTCTGATCGATCTCGACGTGCGGGTGTTCGGTGCGGAGGTACTCGTCGAGCGCCGCGAGCAACTGGTCGCAGCGGGCGACCTCGTCGGCGGGACGTTCGGGGTACGGGAAGACGAGGTCCTCGCGGAAGTTGCCCCAGAAGATGTTCTTGATGTGCCCGAGTTCGTCCGGATCCGGACCGAGCATCTCCTGCGCCTGCTCGATCTGCTTGCGGTCCTGCTCGGACACGCCCTTCAGTTCGGTCGCGAGATTGGGCTTCGACACGTCGGCACTCCTCGTGAGAATCTGGGGTCGCGCCGTCAGGCGCTGGTCCGGGCAAAGAACGCGGCGATCCGCTCGCGCGCGACGTCCGTCCGACGCAGTTCGATGAGCAGACGACGCTCCGCCGCCGTCGCCGCCGCCCAGCCGTCGGACAGGCCGATCTCGATCGCCTCGACGATCGCCCGCGCGGCAGGGGTGTCGGGCAGGTCGTCGCGCACCGACGCCAGGCCGCCCGCGATCGCGCCGCGGTTCGACCCGTCGATGCAGCGCGGCGTCCGGCGCGTCGGCGCGCCGGGGTGGTTCGCCAGCCACCGGTGACAGGCCTCGAACAGGTCCGCCTCGTTGGAGACGACGCGTTCGAAGAGCCCGTCGGGCATGTCGGTCATCGCGGGCGTCTCGCCGTGAACCATCATGGTGATCGCCCGCGCCGGATCGATGCGCGCCGGCAGCATCTGCGTGCCCCCCCAGCCCGGGCACAGGCCGAGACCGGCTTCGGGCAGACCGACGCGATACGGGCGTCGGTTCGCGGGCGGCGCGGCGGCGATGACGGCGTCGCAGTGGAGCGCCAGTTCCAGGCCGCCGCCGAGCGCGGCTCCCTGGATGCCGGCGACGGTGGGACACGGCAGGGTGCAGATGCGAGCGAACGTCTCGAGGCCGCTCGCGAGGTAGTCCGCGAGGGCATCGTCGTCGAGGTCGTTGATCTCGGCGAGGTCCGCGCCGGCGACGAAGGTACGGTCGCAGCGGCTGAACAGCGCGAATCCGGTCGGCGGCCCGTCGCGGAGGATCTCGTCGAAGCACGCCTCGAGCTGCCCGATGAGCCACCGATCGATCACGACCACCGAGCGCCCGGGATGACGAAGCCACAGCGTGACGACGCCGTCCTCATCGCGTTCCCAGTGCAGTTGGTGGTCCATCGCGCGAACATCCGTCGGAAGCGGCCACCCGCAGGCGGACATGGAATCGGTACACCGGCACCCGTCGACGATCCCAGCCGTCACGGGCACCGAAACGCGGCATGTCGGGGATGCAAGGACGCGACCGGGCCGTTGCCCGCCGGGCCCGCAGCCGGTGATACCCACCATCCGAGTGCGGCGCTCGCGTTCTTCAAGCCCTCTGTTGTCGTCACTCGAACCCGCCGTCCAAGGCCGGAAACCGGCGTTTTTGCCGCATCTCCGGGCCGTTCCGGCCCGTGGCCCGAGGCGAGGCATCATACGCGAGATCAGCCGGCCCCGCCATAGGAGACGGCCCCGTTCGGCTGGCGCCGAAATCGTCCGACCGCGCCTTGGGACCCCCGGCGCACCGACGTTTCAGCACGGAGCGGATCCGGCGCCGGACCGACCTCGCGCAGACGCACGACCCGCCACCCCCGACCGTGCGGCGGGCAGACGGGTCGGCACGGGACCGACGCGCGCCTACCGCGA
>JAGQOI010000257.1 GCA_020427625.1 Phycisphaerales bacterium
CGAGCAGGGCGCCGTAGACGATCGTCCGCGGGATGAGCAGCAGCGTCGCCGCCACGAGTTCCGCGACGCCGGACCCGATGCGGCCCCACGGCTCGACGCCGAGCGTCGTGAAGATGTACACCGACTCCGCCGACGCCGTGAACTTGAAGAAGAGCGTCTGCGCCAGGATGGCGGCCGCGGTGATCTGGAGAAGCCATGCGATGGCTCGTGACATGACCGGTGCTCCTTCGGACGTTCGGGGACGGACCCGGTGATCGGCGCGCCCGCGTGCGGCGGACCGCGGCCGGGTCCCCATTGGATGCTCCGCGCGGCCGCGGGTTACGGCGTTCGCGGCGTCAGTCCGGCCCGCCCGTGACGATGCGGATCGCGTGCCCGTCGGGGTCGCGGACGAGGAGTCCCGACCGGAAGCCCAGCGTCGCGTCGGGAAGGTCGACGATCCCGGTCGAGACCCATTCGGCGCCGGCGGCGGTCGGGTCGGGCAGCGCGTCCGACGCGCGGGCGCGGAGGGTCGTCTGCCAGTGCCAGAGATCGTTCGCCCGACTGTCGGCGGGATAGGGACGTCCGTCGGAGGGCGCGAGGTACTCCAGCAGTTCGATCGCCGGCCCGGTCGAGTCCGGCGCCGGCGACCGCATGGTCGTGATGCGGAGGCGGGCGCCGAAGACGTTGTTGAGATGTTCCTGCTCGGTGCCGTGGTTCTCCGACTCCCCGACGACGTCAAGTCCCAGGACGTCGTGATACCACCGTCGGCTTGCGTCGGTATCGCGCACGACGATGGCCGTGTGATCGATCCCGAGGAAGAGGGCGGACGGGCGGGACTCGTGCCACTTCGCCCGTCCCTTGCCCGGCGGGAACTCCAGCAGTTCGAGCACGTGCCCGTCGGGATCCTTGAAGTAGAAGGCCTTGATGCCGCCCGCCGCCGCGTTCCAGTCCGGCAGTCGCTGCGGACCGGACGACGCGTGCCGGACGTGGTGTCGGCGCAGTCGCGCGTACGCGGCATCGAGGTCGGACGTGATGATGGCGACGTGCTGGAACCAGCGGTCCTGGCTTCGCGAGTCGATCGGGATCGGTCGCCCCTCCGGCGCGAGGTACTGGGTGAGTTCGATCTGCTCGTCGCCGAGGCGCATCGTGCAGACGCGCAGGCGCAGGCCGAAGACGCCCTGGAGGTGCTCGTATGCCGCGCCGTCGACCTCGACGTCCGACGTCTTGACGAAGTCCAGCACGTCCGTGAGGAACGCGACCGACCGATCCATGTCGGAGACGGTGAAGCCGACGGTGACCACCGCCAGGTCGGGCCTCGCGGCGGCCGGCGCGGGGGTCGGGACGGATGGCGCCCGCGGGCTGACGAGGGCGGTCGCGGTGATGCCGAGGAGGGTCGCCCCGACGACGGCGCCGAGGAGGCGGGATCTACGCGGGAACGGAATGCGGCTGCGGGTCACGGCGGGACTCCTGGGGACGACCGAGGCGGTCGAGCAGATGGTCGGCGACGCGCAGGGCGTTCGCCATGATCGTGAGCGCGGGGTTCACGGCGCCGCTCGACACGAAGAAGCTGCCGTCGACGACGTAAAGGTTGTCGACGTCATGGGCGCGGCAATCGACGTTGAGGGCGCTCGTGCGCGGGTCGTGTCCGAAGCGGATCGTGCCCACCTGGTGGGCGACGCCCGCGAGCGGGATGCGCTGTCCGACGAACAGGTTGCGGGCGAAGAGGCCCTGGTGACACTCGTGACCGTGCACCGCGCAGGCGCGCTGCTTGTGGAGCAGTTCCTTCAGCGTCGCGATCAGGCGACGATGACCCTCCTCGTTGTTGGACGTGTAGCGCAGCACGATGCCGCCGCTCGCGTCGAGTGTGACCCGATTGTCCGGGTCGGGCAGGTCCTCCGACGTGAGCCAGAAGTCGAGCGAGTGCTTCGCCATCAGGTCCAGGGTCCAGCCCGGCGCCAGGCGCGGCGCACCCGCCTTCAGGGACTCGCCGTCGAGCTTGCCGACGAAGGAGATGTGCCCCATCGGGTGCGGCCACTCCGGACTGCCGAAGTAGAAGTCGTTCACGGAAAGCGTCTTCTGGAAGACCGTCGGGTTCGGACACCGCGACAGCGCCATGAGCACGGAGTTGATGTGCCCCATGTAATGACGCCCGACCACCCCCGATGCGTTCGCCAGTCCGTCGGGATGCGACGCGCTCGCCGAGCGCAGCAACAGGGCCGCCGAGTTGATCGCGCCGCCCGCGACGACGAACACGTCGGCGGTCAACGACTCGCGGACGCCGTCGAGTTCGACGATGGCGCGGCACACGCGCCGGCCGGCGGCATCGGTCTCGAGCCGGCGCACGAACGCACCCGTCCGCAGCGTGACGTTGGCGTGCTCGAGCGCGGGATCGATCCCGCAGACCTGCGCGTCGGCCTTCGCGTTGACGAGGCACGGATACCCGTCGCAGGTCTCGCACCGGATGCAGCGCGACGCGTGCGGCGACCGCTCGTCGCGCATGATGCCCAGCGGCGTGTGGAACGGGCGCAGACCCTGCCGGGCGAAGTCGTCCGACAACTGCTGGATGCGCGGCTCATGACTGATCGCGGGATACGGGAACGGCGCGTCCGTCGGGGGTTCCGTCGGATCCTCGCCGCGCGCGCCGTGGACGTGATAGAGACGTTCCGCCTCCGAGTAGTACGGCGCGAGATCCTCGTACCGGATCGGCCACGCGGGCGAAATACCGCCGTGATGACGGAGTTCGCCGAAGTCCTCGCGGCGCAGCCGGAAGAGGGCCGCGCCGTAGAACCGGGTGTTGCCGCCGACGTTGTAGTTCGTGTGCGGATGGAGCGGCTGTCCGTCTCCGTCGTGCCAGACCTCGCGCGTCGCGTACTTGCCGTCGACGTTGACGGCGCGCGGGCTCCAGTTGTCCTTCTCGCGCGGCACGTAGTCGCCGCGTTCGAGAACGAGGATCCGCTTGCCCGACGGCGCCAGCCGTCGCGCCAGCGTGCCGCCGCCGGCGCCGGAGCCGATGATGATGATGTCGTACCGAGTGCTGGTGGTGGTCATCGCAGTGGTCCTGTGGAGGTCGTCGTGATGATCGGGGGCGCTGCCGGTGCCGCGTCGGCGTGCCCGTCGCCGACGAGGAGCTCGTGGAAGCGACAGCGGAACGGGCAGGGCGAGGTGCGGTCGTGATACAGCTTGGCGCAGTACACCCGTGACGTGCCGGCAAGCCACACGTAGAGTTGCGCCGCCGCCAGCATCCCGAGCGGCGGCGCGCTGAAGTAGATCCACCACGCCGTCCAGATGTCGCCGACGATGGCCGACGCGAACGTCCGCGCCGGGTTGATGCTCATGCCCGACAACGGCGCCTCGACGACGATGTACGTCGCGACCAGCGCGCCGGCGAGCACGCCGGTGAACCGGGACGCCCGCGGCCGATTGCCCGTGACGAGCACGGTCATCATGAGCAGCCACGCCATCGCGAACTCGGCCAGCCAGGCGATCAGCACCGCCCGGGCGCCCGAACCGGCCGGCACCGTCGCGACGTAGCGCACGGCGCCGTCCATGAGCGCGCGTTCGAAGAGCAGACGCATGAACACCATCGCCGCCGTGCCGCCCGCGAACTGGAAGGCGATGTACCCCAGCGCATCGGAGGGCGCGATCTTCCCGAGCCGAAGGAACGCCAGCGTCACGCCGGGATTCATGTGCGCACCGGACCGTCGACCCCACGGCGAATGGATGAGGCCGATCGCCGTCGCGCCCATCGCGAGACCCATCAGGATCTGGCGCGCCCGGAGCGGCACGCCCGAGACGACGGGTGATGCCGGGTGGAAGAGCACGATGGCCGATGCGCTCGCGGCGATCATGAACACGCCCAGCTCCAGCGCTTCGAGCACGTAGAGCGGCCAACGGGCGCGCCGGACCGTGCCGCGCGTCATCGCGCCGTCGCCAGTCGGGAACGGGTCGGGGCGGAGCGCGGGCCGACGGACCCCGGTTCATCCACGGCGGCGAGCGCGCGGAGCAACTCGCCGACCGACCAGGCCTGGAAGGGACACCCGCCCGGCGCATGCGGCGGATCGCCGTCCGCGACTTCGCTGACGTGCCCGAGACCGGCGTCGCCCAGATGGGCGAGCAGCGGCGCGACGAACCGCTCGCGCGCCGTCCGGCGCGCCGACCGGTCGGAGCGACGCACGCGAAGCCAGGCGTCGACGAACGGACCGACCCACCACGGCCAGACCGTGCCCGCGTGATAGGCCGCGTCCCGCTCGCGCGGCCCGCCCGCATAGCGCGGGACGTACGCGGGATCGTCCGGCGACAACGACCGCAGACCGAGCGGCGTCCACAGGGCGGCCTCGACGGTGTCCATGGCGACCCGGGCGCGAC
>JAGQOI010000258.1 GCA_020427625.1 Phycisphaerales bacterium
CGACCGCACGTTCACCGACGTGCTCGCCAACGTCGACGAGATCGCGTTCACCACCCTCGAACCCGGGTACTTCTTCATCGAGTCGGTCTTCGATATCCGCCTCGACAACATCACCGTGACCACCGAGGGCGGCTCCACCATTCCCGGCGACCTCAACGGCGACGGCGCCGTCGGCGCCGAGGACCTCGCCATCCTGCTCGCCAACTGGGGCCGGTGCGCCGGCTGTCCGGAAGATCTCGACGGCGACGACACGGTCGGCGCGTCCGACCTCGCCATCCTGCTCGCCAACTGGACCTGATCCGACCCACCGAGCCGACGCCATACCGCAGGCCCGACGATCCACCACGATCGCCGGGCCTGTCCAATCCTGGGCCGGCGGGGTTTCACCACGGAGGCACGGAGGGCACGGAGGGGGGACAGGGTTGGGTTCGGAGAGGGCGGCGGGAGCGGGTGACGGGTTCGTGGGCCAGGGGCGGTCGAAGGTGAGCCGCGCGGGCGCGCGACCGGTGGTCGCTCTTCTTCTATTCCGAACCCAATCCTGCATCGCTCCGTGCCTCGGTGTCTCCGTGGTGAACCCGGTTCGCGACGGCGATGCCGCGCGCGATCGGACGCGGCTCGCTCTTCTTCTTCCAAACCCGATCCTGCTTCGCTCCGTGCCCTCCGTGCCTCCGTGGTGAACAATCCCCGTCTTCGGCCTTGACGCGGTGGGGATCATATGTCACCATATGGTTACCTTATGTCTCCGGAGTCCATGGATGCGGTGTTTCATGCGTTGGCGCACGAGGGTCGGCGGCGGATGCTCGACATTCTCATGGCCCGGCCGGGATGTTCCGTGAACGACGTCGCCGCCCAGTTCGAGATCAGTCGCATCGCCGTGCTCAAGCACCTCCGCGTGCTCGAGGACGCCGGGCTCGTCATCTCGCGCAAGACCGGGCGCGTACGCGAACTGTTCCACAACGCCGTCCCCATCCAGATGATCCACGACCGCTGGACGTCCGACTACAGCGCCCTCTGGGCGCAACGACTCACCCGACTCAAGTACCGGCTCGAACACGAGGCCGAGGAACCGACGACATGACGACCCCCGAACCAACCGCCACGCCCGCCGCCGGGACGCACACGACCACCCTCGTCTCCCGCATCGTCATCCGCGCCGACCGCCGGACCGTGTGGGATGAACTGCTCCGTACCGAAGGTCTCAACGGCGCGGCCTTCAACGCCCGCATGGACCTGCCCGACGGACTCACCGTCGGCGGACGCGTCCGCATGCGCACCGGCAGCGGGAAGAACACCATGGTCGTCGGCGAGATCCTCGAACTCGATCCCCCCCACCGCTTCGTGCAGACCTTCCGCTTCACGAACCTCGACGATCCGCCGTGCCGCATCATCTACGAACTCCGCGAGGTCGAGGGCGGTACGGAGTTCACCCTCACCTCCGAAGGCGTCGCGGCGGGATCCAAGAGCGAGAAGTCGATGCGCAGCGGCGGCGACTTCATCACGCGGACGCTCAAGGAGATCGTCGAGAACGGACGACCGGCCTTCAAGACCCGACTCATGTACGGCGCGATGAAGCACATGGAGTTCATGCTGCCGAAGGCGTGCCGCTCGACGAACTGGCCGTGATCACACGGGAGCGCGGCCGACTCTCTCTCAATGCGTGCCGTCTACCGGCGGCATGACCAGAAACAAGGTGGGAACAGACATGGGACGCAGCATCGGCGCGGTCATCGTGGGATTCATCGTGTGGACGATCATCTGGCTCGGCGGGAACTTCGCGATGGTCGCCGGCATGCCGGGACAATACGACCTGGAGACCGGGTTTCCGACGACGACCACGCCATGGGTGATCGCCCTCGCGCTGAGCGTGATCTGCTCGGGGTTCGCCGGCCTCGTCGCGGCGAGGATCTCGCGGGCGGCATCGCGCGACGTGCTGATCCTCGCGATCATCCTTCTGCTCGTCGGCATCGCCGTCCAGGCGTCGGCGTGGGCGCAGATCCCGCTCTGGTACAACCTCGTGTTCCTCGCGCTGATCGTCCCGATCACGATCCTCGGCGGCCGCCTGGGGGCGGCGCGGTAGACGCGCGACGTCCAACCGGGCCGACCATCTCCGCATCAACGCAAACGGGGACGGTCCCGCGTGGAACCGTCCCCGGATTCAGGACGAGATGATCTCGATCAGGCGATCACGGTCAGGGACACGGACCCCAGGCCGCGAGGAGGACGGCGAGGTCGGCGGGTCCGACGGTGTCGTCATCGTCGAGATCGGTCGGGCAGCCGACGCACGGGCCCCAGTCGGCGAGGAGTGCCGCGAGGTCGGCGGGTCCGACGACGCCGTCGTCGTCGAAGTCGCCGGTGCAGGGCGGCGTCTTGTCGCAGAGGATGGAGACGAGGCGGACGGCGTCGACACCGGCCTCGACGACGGAGCCTTCACCGAGATCCTGCGCGATGAAGCGGATGCGGAACTGGTTCGTCGCATCGATGCCGGCATCGGTGATCGGGAACGACTTCGCGAACCAGCCGCCGGAGACTTCGGGACCGTCGGGTCCGACGACCTCCAGCGACTGCCAAGAGGCGCCGCCGTTGTCGGAGACGTCGACGAGGAAGGTATCGCTGAACGGCGCGCCGCCGAAGCTGTTGTGATACCAGCGGGCGTAGGCGATGAGGGTCGTGCCCTGTGACGCGTCCATGACGGGCGAGGTGAGCGTCGTCGAGCCGCCGTCGACGTCGCTGTTGCCGGGCACGTTGTCGGTGAGGTAGCAGCGTCCGGAGCCGTCGAAGTCGGTCGGCGGGTCGCCGCGATCGCCGCCGCCGGCGGGAATGCCACGCTCCCAGGGACCGTCGGTGAGGCCGCCGCTGTTCGTGACGGTCCAGCCCTGGTTCGTTTCGAAGTCATCTTCGAACGCGATCGAGAGTCCGGTGCCGTACGCGGCGGCGAAGGTCGAGTCGGGCGCGTTGCCGGGCTCGAAGGCGACGCCGCCGGATTCGAGAGCGACGCGGAAGTAGTAGTTCACGATCGAGCCGCAGGGCGCGGCGGGGAACACGGCGTCGTACACGTTCGGCGCGACGGGTGTCATCGGGCTGCTCGCGAACGGGGCGCCGTCGATGCTGTAGATGAGCGAACCGGAGTTGAGGACCGGCGTCTCGAGTCCGGCGGCGACCTCGACGCGCACGGTCGTCGACCCGGCCGGGTCGACGAGGTCCGGGCGTCCGTCGGGGAACGTCCAGGTGAGCGGCCCGAGACAGTCGAGACACGGCAGCGTGTCGCGGTAGGCCATGATGACCGGACGCGTGAGCGCCGCGTTGAACGTGTTCGTGCACGTGATGCTCGGGTTCATCGTGTTGCTCGGGCACGAGCAGTGCTGCGCGTTCCACAGATGACCGAGTTCGTGCGCCGTGAGATCCGTCGCGCACGAGAAGTTGTTGTTGAAGTCCGACTGCACGAAGCAGTACGAACCCGACGTGCCGAACTGGCCGCAGTTGCAGGGGAAGTTCGTGCAGCCGTTCGAATTGCAGATCGAGCCGAGTTCCGCGGCCTGTCCGATGACGTTGCCGGTGATCTCGCGCCCGGTGAACAACTGCGCGACGTCGCGCTGGATGCTCTGCTGGTTGATCGACCATTCGTTCACGAACTGGCAGAGCAGGTCGGTGTTGTTGAACGACGAATACGGATCCGGCTCCGAGGTGCGCACGAGCTGGGTCGTGAGCGTGTGTCGGATGCCGACCTCGGACTCGTACTGGAGGTTCGACGTGTTCACGACCATCTCGATGCGGTTCTGAACCGCCGCGATCGAGCCGTAGTCGTTGAAGTACTCCACGTCGGCGTCGGTCGCGAGCTCGGCGACGCAGAGCGTGTCGATGCCGCCGGCGACGGCGCCGCCGGGCGCCGGGTGTTCCTCGGCGTGACCGGCCGCGTCGAAGCCGCAGACCATGCCGGTCGGCAGCACGTCGGCGTTGTGGTAGATCGCGTGCATCGACGGGTCACCGAGACCGAGGCGCCCGCCGACAGGTTCGATCCAGTAGCGCTCGCCGTCGGGGAAGAGGACGGTCGCGTAGAGACCGTCGTCGAGCAGCGCGCCGGCAACGCGAATCGCGGGCGACTCGGCGGTGACGCCACGCAGGGTGCGGACGGGACCGGGATCCGTCGAGATCCACGAGCCGTCGGCGAGCTGCGCACGCACCTCGTAGCCGGGCGCGCGGATCGAGAACGGCTGGAGCACGAGCGTGTACGTCTCGCCGCCGAGCGGCACGTCGACGTTGAACGCCGCGCCGACCGACGCGGCGATCGACAGCGACCGAACATCACTCGCGCCGAGCCCGAGCAGCGCGTTCGTCCGGGACG
>JAGQOI010000259.1 GCA_020427625.1 Phycisphaerales bacterium
CGGACGTCGAGCGCGATGCCCTTCTGTTCCGCGCGGCAGCGCATGAGCGACGCGACGTCGGCGACGATCTGGCACGGCGAGCACGCGACGCGCTCGACGGTCATGCGTCCGACCTCGATCTTCGACAGGTCGAGGATGTCGTTGAGGATGTCGAGCAGATGCTGGCCGTTGCGCCGGATGGTCTGCACGTACTGGATGCGCTGCGCGTCGTCCTGCCCGGGATCCATGAGAAGATCGCTGAAGCCGAGGATCGCGGTCATCGGCGTCCGGATCTCGTGGCTCATGTTGGCGAGGAACGCGCTCTTCGCGCGGTTGCCCGCCTCCGCCTGACGCTGGGCGATGAGCAGATGCTCGGCCTGCGTGCGGAGTTCCGTCGTGCGCGATTCCACCCGCGATTCGAGGGTCGCGTTCAGTTCCGTCAGTTCCTTCGCGACCTCCCGCCACCCGCCCAGCGCCTCGGTGAGGCGCCGCTCGAGACGACCGATCTCGTCGTCCTCGGGCGTCTCCGGCAGCGCGGGCAGCGGACGCCCGCGGTCGAAGGCGTCGACGGTCGCGAGAATGCGCCGGATCGGCACGATCACGGCGCGACGCATGCCGAACCAGATCAGCAGGAACAGCACCGAAGCAGTCGCGCCGAGACCGGGCAGCAACCAGGTCTCGAAGCGACGCACGCCCCGCACGGACGCGGCCTCGCTGTGGGTGATCTCGATCGAGCCGCCGAACTTCGGCAGCGACGTCGTCGCGACGAGAGGATCGTCGATCGGGTCATCGCTTGGCGCGACCGTGATCCGCGAGGCGCTCGGGCGATCGTAGACGATGAGCAGGTCATGACCGTACCCGAGACGCGAGAACTCCACCGACGCGCTCACGAGACGAGGGAAGTCGACGACGACCGAGGCGACGAGCGGCGTCACGCCGTCGCGGGCGTCCGTGGTCTTGGACACGCGCAGCAGACGCTCCGTCTCCCAGGAGATCGCCATCCCCCGCTCCATCGCCTCGATGAACCACGGCGCCGTCGACACGCCGCTCGGCGCCAGGGAGAGGTCGCCGGAGACCGCGGCGACGATCCGCTGTCCCACGCCGTCGTACAACTCCAGGCGCTCGACGGGTGCGTGCTCGGTGAGGCGGCGGGCGGTTCCGGACAGACGCCGATGGGCCGCGACCGTGTCCGACCCCCGCGCGCCGTCGTCGACGGCGTCGGCGTAGTCGCGCATCGTCTCCTGGGCGAGGTAGGCGTCGAGCGATTCCTCGATGACGTTCAGGTCGCGGACGACGAGGGCGGCCAGGAGGTTCGCCCGCTCCTGGAGCGTCGACTGGGCGGTGCGCAGGGCGATGTCCCGCCCGACCAGACCGTCCACCAGCGCGATGCCGCCGCCCACCACGAGGAAGGCGATGACGACACGCAACAGGATCTGGGTCGTGAGGTTCACACGGGTCTCCCGGCGCGTCGAGGGCGGGCGCGGCGTCGGCGGCGCTCGTTGCCTTCGTCATCGACGGGTCCGGGCCCGGTCTGAGCCTGGACCGGCCGGGTCGGGCTCGTCCGGCCGCGAATCGTGTCGAACGACCCGAAGCAGCCGCGCCGCGGTACAATCGCAGGCCGTTTTTCCGGCCTCGCGCCATCCGATAACCCACCGTCGACCCGACCTCCGGTCAGACCGGTTCAAGACCAAGGGGATCCGCTCGTGTCCGATACCCAGCACTATGACCTCATCGTGATCGGCAGCGGTCCCGGCGGCTACGTCGGCGCGATTCGGGCGGCTCAACTCGGCATGAAGGTCGCCTGCATCGAGCGTGACAAGCTCGGCGGCGTCTGCCTGAACTGGGGCTGCATTCCCACCAAGGCGCTCCTGCACAACGCGGAGCTGTACATGCACGCGGTGCGTCACGGGCACGAGTGGGGCCTGGACTTCGACAAGGTGAAGGTCGACTGGGCGAAGGTCGTCGGGCGCAGCCGCTCCATCACGGGCACGCTGAACAACGGCGTCGGCTACCTGCTCAAGAAGAACAAGATCGATCACATCGAGGGTCACGCGAAGGTCCTGAGCGGCAAGACGGCGACGGCGCCGTGTCGCGTCGAGATCGCCAAGGCCCAGCCGGACTACTACGACGGCACGTCGACGGGCAAGCCGACCCGCACGATCACGGCGGAGCGGATCCTCGTCGCGACGGGCGCGAAGCCCCGCGAGCTGCCGTTCGCGCCGTGCGACGGCAAGACGATCATCTCGTCGTACGAGGCGATGAATCTCCCGAAGCGTCCGGAGTCGATGGTCATCGTCGGATCGGGCGCGATCGGCATGGAGTTCGCCTACTTCTACAACGCCTTCGGCACGAAGGTGACGGTGGTGGAGATGGTGGACCGGATCCTGCCGATCGAGGACGACGACGTCTCGAAGGCCGCGCTGCGGGCCTTCAAGAAGCAGGGCATCGAGTTCCATGTCGCCCACACGGTGAAGGCGATCGACACGAAGAAGAAGGGCGGCGCCACCGTCACGATCGTCGATGTCAAGGACGACAAGAAGACGCAGGCCATCGACGCCGACGTCGTGCTCGTCGCCGTCGGCGTCGTCGGACGCACGGACGGACTCTTCGCCGATTCGGTGAAGGTCGCCGTCGAGAAGGGTCACATCAAGACCGACTATCGCGACGTCGCCGAGCCGACCTACCAGACCTCGGTGCCCGGCATCTACGCGATCGGCGACGTCATCGGGCCGCCGTGGCTCGCCCACGTGTCGTCGGAGGAGGCCGTCACCTGCGTCGAGCGCATGGCCGGTCATCACACGCTCGGCGTCGACTACAAGTCGATTCCCGGCTGCACGTACTGCGTCCCGCAGATCGCCTCGGTCGGACTCACCGAGCGGGCGGCCAGGGAGCAGGGCATCGACTGCGTCGTCGGGACCTACCAGCTCAAGGGACACGGCAAGGCGATCGCCGTCGGCGCGACCGAAGGTCTCGTGAAGATCGTCGCCTCGAAGCCGTACAACGAGATCCTCGGCGCCCACATCTTCGGCGAGGACGCCTCCGAACTCATCGGTGAGATCTGCCTCGCCATCCGCCTCGAAGCGACCGCCGAAGACATCATCTCGACCATGCACGCCCACCCGACGATGCACGAGAGCATCCACGAAGCCGCGCTGGCGACGGAGAACCGGGCGATTCACGGCTGAGGCGCGCGGCGACTCCATGAAGGACCGGATCTCGCCGCCGATCGGCGGCGAGATCCGTTGCGACCGTTCCGTCCCGATGGTCGCTACTCGATCGATCACGTATGATCCTGTGGCGTAGTCGATGACGCCCAGACTTCGCGCCGGGAAGGGTCTCGCATGCGCGACATCGGCGGGTTGTTCGTCGGGCTGATCGTCGTCGTCGTCGTCGTCGCCGCCGTCACGGCGCCGGGCTGCGGGCGGACGGACGAGGCGTCTGGCGCCGACGTGCGCTTCGTCGTCGATGAGGCGAAGACGGACGCCTATATCGCGTCGCTCGACCTCGCCGCGTTCGAGCGTGCGGGCACGGACTTCACGAGCCCGATGCACGACCCGACGCGCATCGGCAAGGCGCTCGACGAGATCGACCCCTCCGGCGAGTGCGACCATGCACAACTCGCCGCGATCGAGCGCCGCCTCGACGGTGTCGACCGCCGACGTGTGCTCGAACACATCTTCCGCCTGGCGACGCACGACGCGACGACGAACACCGAGCGCCACCTCGCCCTGCTGAGTTTCATGCATCGCGCGTCGTATCACTGTCGCTACCTGCGACCCATGTACCCCGACGGCACGCGCTGCTGGGATCCGCTCGTCAGCCTGGAGATGGGCGAGATGCACTGCACCCATGCCGCGCGGCTCGCCGTCGACCTCTGGGAGGCCGCCGGCTACGACGCACGCTGCGTCAACTTCGGCATCAAGACAAGCGCCGAAGTGTTCTACGACGGCGCCTGGCACTACTTCGGCGCGGACTCCGTCGGGGGGAACGGGCTCTCGCTGTTCAAGGCCGACGGCACGATCCCCTCGTGGAAGGAACTCAGCGAGAAGCCGGAGTGGATCGACACGCTGCCGTACCGCTACGAGCTGAACAACCGCGGCACGCCGCGCGTTGCCGGCACGCCCGTCCGATCAAGCCACTGCTTCCACGAGCGGGGCGGCGGCGAGCCGATGTATCACGCGAAGCGTCGGCCCGCCGTGCCCGGGGAGTTCAACTACGGCTGGGCGCAGGAACAGACGTTCCCGCCCGACTGGGTGATGGCCGATGCGCCGGAGCGCTTCCAGCCCGGCGTCGTCGAGTTCCGGCGGATCGACGTCGCCCCCGAGTCGCCGGGCCGCGTCGTCGCGACGCTCGAGTGGACGGTGCGCGATCGTGACGACGACGTCCGCGGCTTTCGCGTATACGTGTCGTCGACGTCGCGCGGGTGGGACTACTCGAAGTTCGCGGGCACGCGCGAGGCGCAGCGCTTCTGGAGCATCACGACCGGGTGGCGTCCGGAGATGTACGATGCGCTCTACACCATGCCGCCGAGCGACCTCGACGTGATCACCACGACCACGGGTCGGGTCGACATCGAGATGGGCGTCGACGAGGTCCGGTACGTGACGATCATGGCGTTCGACGCCTATCACGAGCGGATCGGCAAGACGATGTATCTCCAGTCGAACGAGATCCGGCTCGCCGCGGCATCTCGCGACTGACGAATCCGCAGTTTCCGGTTGCCCGTCGCCCATCGGGTCCGGATACTCGGGGTCTCATCACGGAGATCCCCATGCGCATTCCCGCTTCCGCGTTGATCGTGTCGCTCATCGCGTTCGTCACCGTCGGTCTCGCAGCACCCGCCGGCGCCGGGCCGTGTGATGTCGGGGACTTCGATGCCGACGGCACCATCGACGGCACGGACCTCGCCACGCTGCTCGCGGCGTGGAACGAGCCGGGCGGGCCGGCCGATCTCGACGAGGGCGGCGACGTCGGCAGCGAGGACCTCGCCATCCTCCTCGCGAACTGGGGCGAGCAGGCCGTCCTCGCCGGGACCTTTCCCGCGATGTGGATCAACGGCGGCGCCTGCGGCTTCGACCCGGAGATCCAGGTCCACCAGTACAACGAGCACACCTACATCCTCCGCCAGTCCCTCTGCACGAACTTCGAGGGACCGTTCATGTACCTCCTGTTCGGCGAGGACACCGTGCTCATGCAGGACACCGGCGCGGGCGGCGGGATCCACATCGGCGACACCGTGTACGGCATCATCGCCGCCTGGCTCGAGGCGCACGAGCGCACGTCGATTGACCTCGTCGTCACGCACTCGCACGGTCACGGCGATCACGTGCAGGGCGACTCGCAGTTCATCGGGCAGCCGAACACGACCGTCGTCGGCATCTCCCAGTCCGCGGTCGCGTCGTTCTTCGGCATCTCGAACTGGCCGACGCAGATCGTCGAGTACGACCTCGGCGGACGCATCATCGACGTCATCCCGATCCCCGGACACCAGTCGGCGCACATCGCGCTGTACGACCGTGCGACGGGCATCCTCTTCACCGGCGACACGCTGTACCCGGGTCGGCTTTACATCAGCAACTTCGCGCAGTACGTCGCGAGCATCGGGCGCATGGTGGACTTCACCGCCGACAAGCCGACGTGTCACGTGCTCGGGACCCACATCGAGATGACGAACACGCCGGGCGTGGACTTCAACTTCGGCGCGACGTTCCACCCCGACGAACACCCGCTCCAGCTCGGACGCGAACACCTCGTCGAACTGCACGACGCCGTCGTCGCGATGAACGGCAGCCCGCAGTACGAGGTGCACGACGACTTCATCATCTTCCCGCTCGGGCTCGCCGGGCCGGCCGCCGATGCGGGCGGCGACGACTGCGCCCGCCCGCACACCGAGGCCGCGTATCGCGCGATGCTCCGGGCCGCCGCCCGCCTCAAGCCCGCGCCCCGCCTCGAAGGCGGCCCGTCCGGCCTGGGAGCCGGGGTCGCCCGGGTGTATTTTCGTCAACGCGCCCGTAAGGTCGGGGGATGACCGGACGACCAACCGGTGCATTCCCCCGCTGGCGCGGGTCACATCACACGGGCGGCTCGTGACGGTCACGAGTCGCCCTTGTCGCATGCATCGACGTCGTGCGTCGTTCAGCCGACCAGGTACTGCCGCGCGGCCTCGCGGACGGTATCGACGCCCGCGAGCAGGTCGGCGCGGGTCTGGCGCAGGGGGACGTCCGGTTCGAGGCCGCGCCGTTCGATGGGTCGATCGAGCGCGCCGGTGTATGCCTTCACGGGCAGACGCAC
>JAGQOI010000260.1 GCA_020427625.1 Phycisphaerales bacterium
CGTCCGCCATCCCGGCGACCCCGACGACGACGCCGGTGACGCCCGCCGCCGCGCCGCCGTCGGCGCCGACCGAGACGCCGGCGCCCGTCGCGCCGCCCGCCGAGACGACGCCGGTCGCGCCGGTGCTCCCGCGCGAGTTGCCGACGATGCCCGAACCGTCCGCGGACGCGAAGGCGTCGGCGATGCTCGATCGTCTGGACGTTCGCCTCGGCGCGTTGCGCGACGAGCCGCTCGCGTCCGCCGAGGTGCAGCCGCTCCGCCAGTTGTACCTCGCCATCGCCGAGAACCCGGAGGTGGAGACCGACGCCCTCCGCGACTATGCGAAGACGCGGGCCCGCCAGTTGGAGGTGTGGTCGCAGACGCAGCAGAAGCTCCGCGACCTCGACGCCCTCACCGCCCGCCTCGATCGCGCCGGCGAGCGGTCCCGCCTCGGCGTGCTCGCTCTCGAGAGCGGCATCGCCTACACGGCGGTCGGACGTCTCGTGTCGTCCACCATCTTCGACGGCCGCGGCCTGCCGCAACTGCTCCGCGTGCAGGATTCCGGCAGCGGCCGCACGGTCGTCTACATCGACGCCTCGCAGGCGCCGCAGGCGACCGGTCACCTCGGTCTCATGGTCGGCATCGTCGGCGAGAAGCGATTCGACCCGAGCCTTCGCCTGCACGTCGTCCGCCCGACGAGGATTGACACGCTGAGCCCGCAGCGATGAGAATGACCGTTCACGATGGTCTTCGGGACCGCGCGGGGCGTTAGCTCAATTGGTAGAGCACTGCCTTTGCAAGGCAGGGGTTGTCGGTTCGAGTCCGATACGCTCCATTGGGGGTCACCACGGAGGCACGGAGGACACGGAGAGGCGAACCATGGTTTGAAGATCGCGCGGCGACGTCACCCGATCACTCGGACGGCTTCGCGGCACGATCTTCAGATCCTGTATCCCCCTCCGTGCCCTCCGTGCCTCCGTGGTGAACCCCCCGAACGACACGCCGCGGATCCGGAGATCCGCGGCGTGCATGGTTGAAGCGTGGTTGAATCAACGGTCGATTCGCGGTCGCTCACGTCACGGGCACGGGCCCCATGCGGCGAGCAGGGTCGCGAGATCGCTCGGTCCGACGACGCCGTCCTTGTCGAAGTCCTGCACGCAGGCCGCGCAACGGCCCCAGTTCGCGAGCAGTGACGCGAGGTCCGCGGCATCCACGAAGCCGTCTCCGTTGAGATCCGCCGGGCACGGGCAGCACGCCGGCAGACCGCAGTCGTCCGTGCACTCCACGAGCAACGTGTAGTCGTTCAGCTCGCTGCACGACACCGGCGACAGCGGCTCGACGACGACGGCGTATGAGCCGGGCACCTCGACGCACACCGAGATCGACGTCGGTTCGCCGCAGGCCTCCGAGACGCCTTCGGCGAGGATGACCGTCTTGCACGTGTCGATGCCGCCCACGATCGTGACGAGGCCGGTGAACTCCGAGGTGAGCGTCGCGCGAATCGTCGCGACGCCGTCGCCGTCCGCATCGTCGAGTTCGAGTTCGTACCAGTCCCGATCGCGACCGGTCGCGTCGGACCACACCGTGCCGCAGGCGAGGTCGCCGCAGTGCATGTGGGTGAACGCCGGAGGCAGGAAGTCACAGCCGCCGTTCGTGTTCGTGCCGCACGGCTCGTCCTCGATGAGCGCGCCCGCCGGGCAATCCAGGCAGCCCGTGCATTCCGGCACGGTGATGCAGATCTCGATCGCGCAGCAGACGTCGAGGTTCGCGTTGTGGAGCGTGAAGAGGAAGCAGATCTCCTCGCCCGGCGTGCCGCCGGAGATGACCGTGCTCACCGGCGCCGTGCCGAGGTTGAGCAGCGGCGGCGTGTAGTGCACGACGTTCGGCGTGAAGGTGATCCCGCTCGCCGGCGACACCGGGATGAAGAACGAGTGGTACACCGTGTCGCCGGACAGGTTGTCGAGGTTGAACGACAGCGAGAAGTCGTTCGTGCCGTCGCCGATGCACTCGGTCGTCACCTCGTGCACGAACGCGCAGTCGCAGTTCGGCACCGTGAAGCAGTGCTCGAGCGAGCAGCACTCCGTGAACGACGCGGTGTTCATGCCGAGCGTGAAACAGATCTCGTCGCCCGGCGAGGCGCCGCTGAAGGTGAGCGACACACCCGTCGTGCCGCCGTCCGCGAGCGGCGGCGCGAGCGCGATGACATTCGGCGTCACCGTCACGCCCGCCGGAGGCAGGACGAGCAGGTACGACACGTCGACGCCCGAGAAGTTGGTGAGCGAGAACGTCGTCGTCACCGAGCCGCTGCCGTCGAGATCGCAGGAGACATGCTCGTCCGTGATCTCGGCGCAGCCGCCGATCGGCTCGATGTCGCCCCGCGCCATGATGTACGGGAAGCCGACCGTCCCGTCACCCGCGGTGAACGGCCCGCCGGCGACCTCCGCGATCGCGAGCGGGATGAAGTCCGACGGCCACCCGTCGAACGCCTCGTGCACCGAACAACTCCAGTTCGACAGGTCCGCGTCGGTGAGACCGGTCAGCGCCGGGCTCACGGCGACGATGTGCGCGTTGTTGTAGCAGCCGAGCTGACCCGTGATCGTGAAGCACGAGGGATTGCACGGCGAACAGAAGCCGGCGAGTTCCGGAACCGGCGTGCCCGGGAGCGCGCCGCCGTAGGCGCACGACAGGCAGATGTACGCGCCGGTCTCGCCCGGGTTCGCGGCCGCAAAGGCGATCGCGCTGTCGATCAACTGCTGGCCGCCCTGCACCGCGTGAAACGTCGGGTCGGTGCCGATGATCACGACGTTGCCGTCGACCGCGGCATTCCACGTGCACGCGTTGCCGGCGATGACCGGGCTCAGAAAGCCGCACGTCGGATCGCCGATGATGATGCAGCGGTACGCCGAGAACTGCGCGGCCGTCATCGACGACCACGTCGCATCCGACACGATGTCGACCGTGTACCCCAGACCGATCGCGGCCTGAGCTTCAAGGCTCGTCGCGCCGCCGGTGACCGACGAGTCGAGAATGAGGACGTCGGCCACCCCGTACGCCGGAGCGCCGGACAGACCGATCGCCAGGGCGCCGAGCAGGGCGGCGCCGAAACCCATGAGACGTTTCATGCGTGTGTTCCTTCTTCTGCGGTGCAAATGGACACGAGACACCATGCGTCCGGCAGCCGGATCGCATCGACAGGGCGGCCACATGGCCGCGTCTGGGTGGGTTCAGGTTCGGTGCCGCGTCGGTGCACCGCACGCGCGGCGAACCTCCTGCGCCTCCGGACTCAATATGCGTGCGATTCTCGTACCGGGGGACATCGATTCGTCAAAATGATCGCGAAATCGTCGTCCCCGATCCGTCCCGGCATCAGGACGACCCGATCGCGCAGCCGCCCGGGGGAATCCGGGCGAAGATGGGGGGGCGTCGTGGCGGTCAGGGAGACGGGCGTGCCGTCGTCTCAGACGCCGACCGGAACGTCCGCGGGCAGGGTGTCGACGATGTTCTGAAGGATCTCCGCCGTCGTCATGCCTTCGGCCTCACCCTCGAAGTTGAGCAGGCAGCGGTGGCGCATCGCCGGGACGACGGCGGTGCGGATGTCGGCGACGCTGACGGACGCACGGGCGTCGAGGAGAGCGCTGACCTTCGCCGCGAGGATGATCGCCTGAGCCGCGCGGGGACTCGCGCCGAACCGCAGGTACTTGTTCACCATCGGCGTCGCGAGGTCGCCGTGGGGGTGGGTCGCGAGGACGAGCCGGACGGCGTAGTCCTGCACGTTCGGCTGCACGAGCACCTTGCGGACGAGCACCTGGTGTTCGAGAATCCGCGGGCCGTCCATGACGGGCTTGATTTCCGGTGCGTACCCGGCCGTCGTGCGGTTGACGATCTCCGAGAGTTCGTCCCGCGTCGAGTAGCCGACCTCGAGCTTGAAGAAGAAGCGGTCGAGCTGGGCCTCGGGCAGGGGATAGGTGCCCTCCTGCTCGATGGGGTTCTGTGTCGCCATGACGAAGAACGGGCGTTCGAGCTGGTAGGTCTGCCCGCCGACGGTCACCGACCGTTCCTGCATGGCCTCCAGCAGCGACGACTGCGTCTTCGGCGTCGCGCGGTTGATCTCGTCCGCGAGGACGATCTGCGCGAACAGCGGCCCGCGACGGAACTGGAACTCGCGCCCGTGCTCGGTCTCCACGACGATCGTCGTGCCCGTCACGTCCGCCGGCATGAGGTCCGGCGTGAACTGGATGCGCGAGAAATGCAGCGTCAACGCCTCGGCCAGCGACCGGATGAGCAGCGTCTTGCCCAGGCCCGGAACACCCTCCAGCAGGCAGTGGCCGCCCGCGAACAGACACGTCAGCACCCCCTCGACGATCGGGTCGTGACCCACGACCGCCTTCTGGATCTGGGCCTTCGTCTCGAAGAAGTCCTCCTTGAACTGTTCCGCGGCGGCCTCGATCTGGGCGAGCTCGGTGCCTGACATGCTGGACGGCTCCCGTCTGGACTGATGGACTCGTGAATCGGCGTCGTTCGATGAAACATCCGCCCGTTCGGGCGTCGAACGGTCGGATCGCCTGTGGAGTATTCAATAACGAGCCGCCGGATGCAACGGCTGCGCCACGGAACCCCCGCGATCCGTCACGTTCCCCGCCCCCCGATC
>JAGQOI010000261.1 GCA_020427625.1 Phycisphaerales bacterium
AGGGGTGTCCGTGGGAATGACAGGGACGACTCCCGGTCCATCGGAGTCGTCCCTGCCCAAGGAGATGCCCCGGCCGCGGCCGGGACCATCGATGGTGTCGATCAGGTCCAGTTCGCCAGCAGCAGGGCGAGGTCGGCGGGTCCGACGGTGCCGTCGCCGTCAAGGTCGGCGGCACAGCCGGAGCACGGTCCCCAGGCGGCGAGGAGGGCGGCGAGGTCGGCGGGTCCGACGGAACCGTCGCCGTCGAGATCCCCGGGCGTGCCGGGCACGCCGCCGTGCGACCACATGCCCGCGCCGATGACCTGCTTGGACAGGCCGCCGCCGGCGATGCGCGCGATCAGGCCCGCGCCGCCGCCGCGCTCGAAGAACTCGATCCGCACGGTGTGTCGTCCCGCGGCCAGGGCGATCGCGCCCGCCTTCTCGACCATGCCGTGCAGCCCGTCGTTGTCGATGAGCATCGTGTCGCCGACGAGCAGACGCGACCCGTCGTCGGACTCGATGAACAGCGTGTACACCGCCGTCTCCGGCACGTCGACGTAGCCGGTGAACACCGCGCCGACGTCGTCGGCGCGACCCGACCCGGCGAAGGCGCCGTTCGTGGACGGGAAGTTCACGGTCGCGACGACCTCGGTCGTCTCCGGCACGAGCGCGTCGAAGTCGGGCAGGACCTCCGGGTCGGTGAGCGCGTAGTACGCGGCATCGGCGCCGGGTTCGTCCCCGACCACCGATTCGGCGGCGCGGAAACTGAACACGTCGACGTGCACGGTCGTCCACGTCATCTCGCCCGGCGTGTCGCGACTCGCGTATTCGAAGACGTCCGTGCCCGTGAAGTCCGGCGGCGGGCTGTACGTGAGTTCGTCACGACCGTCCGGGCCGGAATCCGCCGAGAAAGTCACGACGCCGCCGAGCAGACTCTGCTGGTCGTACCCGCCGATGACGATCGGGCGACAACTCTCGACGACGTCGTTCGCGAGCACGTCGATCGTGATCGGCACGTCGACCGGCGTCGTCACGTAGTCCGGAATCGCGGCCGGTCCGGTCGCGCCGGGCGTGAGATCGCACGCGTCGTCGAGAAACGACAGGATCGTCGCGACGTTCGTCGGATGGAACTGGAGGACCATGTTCGACATCCCGCCGGGACACGTGTGGCAGTAGCTCATGATCGTGCTGCCGTACGCCTCCGAACAGTCGCCGAGACCGCAGCCGTCGAGCGGCGGCTCGTAGTTGTGCGTGTGCGGCGCACCGAAGTTGTGCCCGAGTTCATGCGTGAACACCATGATGTCCCAGTTCTGGCCGCTGTGATCGACCAGGGGATACGGGAAGAAGGTGTTCAGGTTGCCGGAGACCGCGTAGCCGAAGGACTCGTTGCACACCGCGCCGAGCCAGGCGACGCCGCCGCCGAGTCCGCGCGGCGACAGGAAGTGCGCGAGCACGCGATCGACGCCGCCCATGTTCGCGACCCAGTAGTCGCGGAACTGCGTGAGCTGATCACCGGCGCCGGGCCCGTCCCACGGATCGGGACCGTCCCACAGGCGCAGGAACGAGATCGTGAGATGGAGGTTCGTCTGGCCCGTGTAGATCTCCGACGACGCCGTCGCCAGGAGCAGGGCGTACGTCGCCGCCGCGCCCGTGTCGCCGCCGAACGCCGCGAGGTACTCGGTGTCCGTCTCGAGGGCGATCGCGGCCTGTCGGCACGGCGGCGATCCGCCGCCCGCGATGCCGCCGGCGGGATTCGCCGGGACGGCGTCGACGAGCGGCTGATCGATCTCGTCGGCGCGGCAGACTCCGGTCGTCCAGTCGATGAGACCGTGCGGGAGGTCTTCGGCGCGGAACACGACGGGATCAAGTCCGCGCCCGCGCGGGCCGGACGAGAAGATGACGGTCTCGCCCGCGCGGACGAGGAGCCCGTCGACCCCACGCTCGGAGAGCGCGAGGACGATGCGCGCGTCGGGGTTGTCGGCGAGGGTGCCGGCGAGGATCGGCGTGTCCGGTCGGGCGAGGGGTCGCTCGACGAGACGTCCGCGCGCGTCGAGGTGACTCACGACGAGCCGCGCGCCGGGCTCGAGCACGTCGACGCGCCGCAGGAGGGCGTCCGCGACCTCGCCGCCGGGGAGGGGGAGCCCGCGCACGAGCGCGTGGTCGCGCCCGCGGACGGCCGCGAGCGCCTCGGCGTCGAGATCGAGCGTTCGAACGATCTGATCCGCGGGACCCGGCCGGGCGCGAAGGGGGGATTCAACAACATCGGGACTGAGCGGGGCCGGGGCGGCGACGGTCTGCATCGCCAGCACGGCACCCGCGATGCAGGCGCCGTGACGAAGGGATCGGATCATGGGGACAACACTCCTCTGCCGGGCCGCCGAACCGCGACCCGTTTCGGTTCGATGCCCGGAATCGACCCTGGTTCGCGGAAATCCGGTTCGAGCGGGAGATTCCCCGCGTCGCCTCGCCCGCGTCAGCCGCCCGGTCGGACCCGATGTCGAGCACCCCGATTCGATGCAGTGACACTGGTCAATATGGGGCAATCGGGGGTTTTTGCTTCAACGGGCGTCGGTGATCCCGCAGGATTGTCGCGAGACGACACGGGCGTTGCGACGCAGGGCGCGAGGGGAGGCGACACATGCCGGGCATCACATTCGACGATCCGCTGTTTGCAGTTCAGGCCGGCGCGGCGACCGACTGGGGCTCGATCTCCGGCAGCGCGATGGTCAAGGTGCCCATCGACCTTCAGCTCAACCGCGGCCTGAAGCTCGAACTCGGCATCCAGGCCCTCGCCCGGGTCGACGCCCGCTTCCAGAAGTTCATCAGCGCCCAACTCGCCGGCCAGGTCCAGGCCCAGGCCCGCGTGCAGGGCCAGATCCAGATGCCGATGAACCTCTTCCGCGAGGTCGGCTTCGCCGTCCGTCTCCAGGCCATCCTCGAAGCATCGGCCGGCATCCAGGTCGGCATCGGGCTCAACATCGGCGACTTCATCGAACTCGCCCACAGCCAGTTCCAGCTCCGCGGCCTGCCGATGACCCTCTTCCGCATCTTCATGGAGGAGGTCGACATCGGCATCAGCCTGTTCGCGAAGGTCGCCTACACGGCCCAGGCGTACGCCAACCTTGTCGCGACCGCGACCCTCGTCGGCGACGACCAGACGGACCCCGGGTTCAACATCGTCTACGGCTACGGGTACGGCCTCAAGGGCGGGTACGGCATGCGGGTCTTCGCCCGCGCCGGCCTGAAGGACGTGAGCCGCTTCGTCGCCCGCACGGTCGACGTCCTCGTCGACTTCACCATCGACGAACTCATCGCCATCGTCCCCGCCGAGGACGATCTCACGCCGGCGATTCTCGACGCGTCCCGCGCCCCGGCCAAGATCGCGTTCCGCATCGGCTACGAACTCGGCGACTACATCGTCAGCAACAGCGTGCCGATGACCGGCGACGGCGCGCAGCAGGTCGCGATGAAGTGCGTCGAGGTCGTGATCGAGGAAGCCCAGCGCTACCTCCTCCGCAAGATGATCGACGTCGGACTCGACGCCCTGACCGCCTTCCTGAAGGACCAGTTCGACGATACCGACGACGCGACCTGGGACGCGCTCAAGCAGGCCCGCGAGGATCTCGCGGCACGCCTGATGAGCATGCCCTCGGAACCCTTCGATCTCCGCGACAGCACGACGATGAACTTCTGGAACGACGTCGTCGTGCTCATGGTCAACCTCGCCATCGACGTCGGCGGCGCCGCGAACGTGCCCGCCGACACGCGCCGCGACCTCGCGATGATCTGGAGCGCGGTCCAACTCATGTTCGTCGCGACCGTGCGCCTCGTGCGGGCGGACGCGAGCGTCAGCGTGATCGGGCTGCCGCCGGTCGCCGCCGCCGCCGCGTTCGAGGGCCCGCTCACCGCCCAGCCGCACGCGATCATCGGCGACGTCGTTCGCGACGCCGTCGAGGCCGTCACCGGTGCCGCGCCGGTCGGGGATCTCACCCAGGAGGACCTGCTCGTCTTCCTCACCGGCGACGCGATCCTCGACACCCTGCGCACGACGGCGCCGGAGGTCGATCAGTTCCTCGAGATGTTCGTCGACGACACGGACGCGATCTCGGATTTTGCGCGGCTCATCATGACGGGCGTCAACTCGATCGCGACCGACGACGACGGCGCGCTCGACGCCAACGCCTCCCTCCAGTCGCTCGCCTACGGCCTGCGCCTGTTCATCTCCGACAAGTTCGAGGACATCGTCGTTCCCGTCATTCGCAGCGCGGTCCCGAGCCATCAGCCCGAACTGCTCATGTACGTCGACGAGGTGCTGCTCCCGTCGATGCACATGATCATCGACTCGTGCTTCGACCAGGTCGTGAACTGGGCGACCGGCGAGGTGTCGCAGCAGGCGCTCGAAGAGGCGCTGTCCAGCGTGATCATGGCCGTCATCGGACGCACGGTCGTGCTCACCGCCGACCTCATGATCGCGTACAGCCAGGAGCAGACGGTCGACATCCTCGAGGCGCTGGCGCGGGAGCCCGGCGCGCCGGAGCCGGCGAACGCGATCATTCACGTCCCGTCCGGATTCCCCGAGGCCGCGGCGGGGATCATCGCGCCCGCCGTCCCGCTGTCGGAGTCCGACGTCGCCGACGGCTTGCGCGAGTTCCTCGGGATCGCCGCGGCGGTCGCCGCGCCGTTCCCGCCGGCGACGCGGAAGAAGATCCGCGGCCTGATGTACGATCTCATCGCGCCGCTGCCGGCGGAGAACCCGGGTTCGCTGCTGGAAAGTCTGAAGAACGACCTGTGGATCCCGAACGACGGCGCCCTGAAGGAACTCGGCGGCGAGCTCATGGGCCAGGTCGGCGAACGCCTCGTGGAGTTCGCTCTGCGCCTGTGCGAGCGTCTCGGCGAGATCATGATCGAGCAGTTGCTCGAGGCGTTCGCGGCGGCGGCGGCGGCGATCGGTCAGTGGGTCGAGGGCCTGGCCGCCGCGATCCAGATGTTCGTCGCCCGGCTCGCGGAGATCGCCCTCGAACTCACCGCCCTGCTCGGCGCCATCGAGGATCTCGCCGGCGACGCGCTGGATGCGATCCAGTCGCTTCTCGGCGCGATGTCCGGCCGACGCACCGCGCTGAAGACCAGCATTGTCGATCACATCGTCGCCGATGCGACGGTGATCCTCGACGAGCATCCCCTGTTCATGCCGCTGCCGCCCGCCGCGAAGACCTCGGCCCGCAACGCGATGCGGGCCGCGGTCGCCGCGACCGTCGGCGCGCCGATCCTCGATCCCGTCTTCGACGCAGTGAGCGCCATCGCGACCGAGGCGAACGACTTCCTCGACGACGTGCGCGATCTCGATCCGAACGAAGGACTCGTCACCGGCATCGCGACCCTGCTCACGACCCGCATCGAGGACGCGCTGCTCGCGTCGTTCGGCGGGAGCGATCCCGGCATCGACGTCGAGTTCAACTTCTCCTGGTCCTGCCCCGAAGTGATCTACCACCCGCCGACGTGGGAGTACCCGACCGGCTGGTTCGAGACGAAGGAGAAGACGTGCTCGCAGAGCTTCGACCTCGGTCGGGTGGAACTCCCCGTGAGCGGCCTGTTCTCGCTCATCGCCGACCTCATCATGAGCGCAAGCACCGTCGAGCAGTGGATCGTCACGCTCGCGCAGACCGTGCACGACCTCCTCGTCGCCGAACTCGAGACCATCGCCCTCGGTGAGGAACAGGACACGCTCGCGCAGGAGAAGGCGCAGACGGAGGCCGAGCAGGCGCTCGCCGGTGTCGCCGTGGGCGCCGTGTCGATCATCGAACCCGCGATGACCAGCGTCCATCACTACTCCGTGCCGATTGCCGTCGTCATCGAAGGCGTGCTGCCGGAGTTCGTGCGCGCCGGCGACGACGTCCCGGACCGGGTGTTCGTCTACCTCGACGGTGAGCCGCTCGACGTGGACGACTTCGAGATCACCGCCTGGCCCGGATCCGCGCCCGCGTCCTTCGGACCCGGACTCGTCTCCGCGACCCTCATCAACGGATTCCTCGCCGAGGAGACGCCCGACCATCACACGCCCGACGCTCCGGCGAAGAAGAAGATGCCCGCGGCGAGTGACATCGGTCGTGACGCCGTCGAGGCCGCGATCGTGCGGCACACCTCGCGCCGCGCCCGCACCACCACCGGTCGATCCTCCTGGACGCGGGGCACGGTCGTCGCCCATCAGCGCACCGGAACCGAACGCGAGTCCCTGACGAAGGCCGGCACGCCGAACGACCGACGCGACCTCATGCGTCGCGGCCCGGCGGCGAGCGGCACGAAGGGCGCCGGGAAGGGCACACCCGTCGTCCCGGTCGCGCCGTCGACGCAGGACGAACTCGGGCCGGGCACGCTGCTCGCGCACTCGATTCCCCTGTCGACCCTCGACGAAGGATTCCACACGCTCGTCGTCTCCGTGTTCGACGGCGCCGGACGCGAACAGCGCGACGTGACGACCTTCGTCGTCGAGGCCGCCGCTCAATCGACCAAGGACGGGCGGCATCCCGAAGGCACGATTCCACGTCGCACGGCGCTCAAGCGCGAGGACATCGAGCCGAAGAAGGCGAGCGGACGCCCCATGTTCCCGACGAAGAAGGAACGGGATGCGCGGTCGAAACGGGCGAAGGACGCGGTGCTCCGGCGGGCCGTGGACCCGGTCGCCCGTGCCGCGTCGGTCTCCGCGGGCACCCGCGCGATCGCGGCCCGGCGCTTCCCCGAACGATCGTTCGCGCCGGTGCCGGAGGTCGAGATCGAGATCACCGCCACCGCGCCGCCCGCGCGTCCGCCTCGCGAGGTGACCAAGCGTGCCGCGTCGGCGCGGCCGCCGGCGGAACCACATGATCGCCGTCAGCGCGAGCGCATCGGGAAGGGGAATCCGTCATGACGATGACGATTCAGGCACTCGTGGGTCAGCTCGTCGCGACGCTGCTCGGATCCGAGGACGACGTCTACGACCGGAACTACGCCGTCGGTCTCGTCACCGAGTTCAACGACGACGCGTCGAAGACCGGCGCCTGGACCGGCCTCGCCAAGTCCGCGTTCTGCGCCCGGCTGTCGGAACTCATCGCGAAGCCGTACCTGTTGAACCAGGGCGGCACGTCGTTCTGCGCACCGGCGGCGGTCCTGTACGTGTTCGCGCTGCACTACCCGCGGAAGTTCGCCGACTTCGCGATGCGCCTGTTCGCGACCGGGACCACGAAGATCGGCACGCGCGAGATCGAGATGACGTCGGGCATCCGCGAGACGGACCTGACGACGTGGATCACGTCGACGAACTGGGGCATCAACGTCACGGACATGCTCCTCATCCTCGCCATCCAGGAGGACATGACGTTCCTCGACATCGACGGCCCGGGCGACTACGCCCTGGCGCCGCCGTTCCTGGAGGCCGCGTATGCGTCCGACGTCAAGGCGACGCTCGGTGGCAGCGGACTCTTCGAGGTCGAGGATCTCGACGACACCGCCGCC
>JAGQOI010000262.1 GCA_020427625.1 Phycisphaerales bacterium
GGCATGTCGTTCGTCCACGGCGATCTCGCCTGCTACTCGTGTCACAACCCGGACGACGCCAACACGCTGCGGCGGGCCGACCAGACGACCGTCGCGTACCCCGACGTCAAGACGCTGTGCGCCCAGTGTCACGGCGCGAAGGCGCGCGACTACGACCATGGCGCCCACGGCGGCATGAACGGCTACTGGGATCTCACCCGCGGCCCGCGCACGCGCAACACCTGCATCGACTGCCATGATCCCCACGTCCCGAAGTTCCCGATGATGATCCCGACGTTCAAGCCTCGCGATCGCTTCCTCACGCCCGCCGCGGGATCGGGGGCGGCTCATGACTGACCAGCAGACCACGATCTCGCTGCCGGTCCTGGGCGAGGTGTCGCGGCGCACGGCGATGAAGGGTGCGGGGGCGACGCTCGGCGCGGCCGCGTTCGTCGCGGCGATCGCTCCGCTGCGTCATCTCGGCGAGTCGCTCACGGCGGACGAGTTCATGCAGCGTCACTACAAGGAGTTGTCGGCGGAGGACAAGCGGGCGGTGCTTGCGCGGCTCGAGGCGGAGACGGCGTCGGAGTACGGCGCCGAGGTGCGCATCGGCGATCTCCGTCCGATCCCGGGCACGAAGTTCGTCTATGCGATCAACCTGAGCGTCTGCAACGGCAACGGCGCATGCGTGGAGGCGTGTCACCGCGAGAACAACCACGATCGCGCGACGAACCAGTCGTACATCCGGGTCCTCGAGATGCCCAAGGGCACGATGGACATGGAGCAGGGCAACACGACGTACCAGCATCCGGTGCCGGCGGACGACCGGTTCTACATGCCGGTGCAGTGTCAGCAGTGCGATGAGCCGCCGTGCGTCGACGTGTGTCCGGTCGAGGCGACCTGGAAGGAGGACGACGGCATCGTCGTCGTCGACTACAACTGGTGCATCGGGTGCCGCTACTGCGAGGCGGCGTGTCCGTATCACGCGCGTCGGTTCAACTGGAAGGCGCCGGAGGTTCCCGCGGCCGAGATCAATCCCGACCAGGGCTACCTGAGCAACCGCATCCGGCCGCAGGGCGTCGTCGAGAAGTGTCATTACTGCCTGCACCGCACCCGGGCCGGACGTCTGCCCGCGTGCCTGGAGGCGTGTCCGACCGGCGCCCGCGTCTTCGGCAACATCCTCGATCCGGACTCGGACATCCGGTG
This sequence comes from Phycisphaerales bacterium, assembly GCA_020427625.1. Taxonomy (GTDB): domain Bacteria; phylum Planctomycetota; class Phycisphaerae; order Phycisphaerales; family SM1A02; genus JAGQOI01. The sequence goes on from JAGQOI010000262.1 coordinate 1,186, forward strand.
GATCCTCGAACACAAGCGCGTCTACGTGCTCAAGGAGGACCTCGGCACGAAGCCGTCGTTCTTCTACTTCTTCGATCAATGACCCGACTCTCGATGCCATCCGACCGTCCGTCCCACTGGCTGAGCTACCCTCGGTTCGTCGGACGATCGCTCCGACTCGCGACCGACGGGCCGCGGTCGTTCTACGTGTGGATGACGCTCCTCACCGCGGTGTTCCTCGTGGGCGCGAACGCCTGGGCGAACCAGGTCGCGCACGGCATGATCCTCACGAACATGACCGATCACGTGAGCTGGGGACTGTACATCGCGAACTTCACGTTCATGGTCGGCGTCGCGGACGGCGGCGTGATGATGGTCATTCCCGCCTACCTCTATCACGATCGCCGCATGCACGACGTCGTGATCCTCGGCGAACTGCTCGCCATCGCGGCGATCGTCATGTGCCTCATGTTCGTCACCGTCGACCTCGGTCGCCCGGACCGCTTCTGGCACCTCATCCCCGGGCTCGGGCGCTTCAACTTCCCCGTCTCCATGCTCACCTGGGACGTCATCGTCCTCAACGGGTACCTGCTGCTCAACCTGCACATCTGCGGCTACCTGCTCTACATGCGATTCCTCGGGCGGACGCCGAACCCGCGCTGGTACCTGCCGTTCGTGATGCTGTCGATCGTGTGGGCGATCTCCATCCACACCGTCACGGCGTTCCTCTACTGCGGACTCGGCGGACGCCCGTTCTGGAACTCCGCCCTGCTCGCGCCGCGATTCCTCGCGTCGGCCTTCGTCTCCGGACCCGCGTTCATCATCATCACGATGTTCGCGCTGCGCCGGATCGCCCGCGTGCCGCTGCCCGACGGACCCATCCAGACGCTCGTGAAGATCGTCCGCGTGACCATCCTCATCAACCTGCTCATGGTCGTGTCCGAGGTCTTCACCGAGTTCTACACCGGCGGCACGCACACGAGTTCGGCGCACTACCTGTTCTTCGGCCTGCACGGATTCAACGGGCTCGTGCCGTGGATCTGGACCGCCATCGCCTGCAACGTCGTCGCGGCCATCCTGTTCCTGCATCCGGCGGCGCTGTCGCGCATGTGGGTCGTCGTGCTGGCCTGCGCGGCCGCGTTCACCGGCGCGTGGATCGAGAAGGGCATGGGCCTCATCGTGCCGGGATTCATCCCCAGCACGCTGCACGAGATCGTCGAGTACGCCCCGAGCCTGACCGAGTGGAAGATCACCGCCGGCACGTGGGCGTTCGGACTCATGGTCTACACCATCGCCCTCAAGATCGCCATCCCCATCCTGTCCGGCCGCCTCGACGGGTACGACGTCGGCGCCGACGACGACGCATCGGGCGCGGCTCCGGCGTCATGATCCGCCCTTCTGCACGGGCCGGAGACACGCGGCGTTGACGGCGCCGGGCGTGTCGAGTCCGCCGATGATCATGAACGGGCCGAACTGCCAGGTGCCGTCGGGCGTGCATCGGTAGAGGTGGGCGGGCACCGACGCGCCGTCGGGTCCGACGATCACGTCGCCGTAGACGCAGTCGCCCGGTCCGGCGCCGATCACGCTGACGCTGTCGACGTTGATCCACTTCACCTCGTCGAGGACGCCGTCGTCGTCCCGGTCGAGATCCTCGGCCTCACCCGTCACGAGCTGGGGGCCTCGGTGGCGCGCCGCTGGGAGCTGCCCGACGTGCTGGTGCTGAGCGCACGGGCGCTGCCTCCCGGCCCGGTGCCGCCGCCTCGCTCCGAGATCGCGCGGCGTCACGTGGTGGCCGCGTTCGCGCACGCGCTGGCC
>JAGQOI010000263.1 GCA_020427625.1 Phycisphaerales bacterium
CCTGGGCCTGGAGATCCTCGACGTCGCTCTCGAGGTCGCCCTCGGCCTCCGTCGCCTGGTCGTGCTCGGCGTCGGTCGCCCGACCGACCGGGACGGGCGGCGGCGCGGGCGGCGCCGCAGCGACCGGTCCGGACTCCAGCATGCGCACCGGCACGCCGTCGGGAAACACGACCTCGCGGGCCTCGTCGGGCAGCGAGATGCCCTCGCGCTCGAACGCCCGGACGATCAGGCGCATGACCGCCGACCGCACCTTGAACTTGCCGTGCCGGTGCCCGTCGACCCAGAAGTAGACGCGCAGGACGATGGTCGCGGCTCCGAGTTCCTCCACGAGCACGCTCGGTCCCGGTTCCGCCAGCACGGCGTCGTGACCGGCGAGCACCTCCATCGCGATCGCCTGCGCCCGCGTGATGCTCGCATCGAAGCCGATGCCGATCGAGAAGTCGGCCCGGACCTTCGGGTTCGCGGTGTAGTTGCGGATGGTGCTCTTGTAGATCGTCGCATTCGTGATCTGGATGTAGTTGCCCTCGAAGTCCATGAGCAGCGTCCCGCGCATCGTGACCTTCTGCACGACGCCGGTGTTCCCGTCCACCGTGATCGTGTCGCCGATCCGGAACGGACGCTGCACGCTGATGAGAATGCTCGCGAGCAGGTTCTCCGCGATGTCACGGAATGCGAAGCCGAGCACGATGCCGAGAATGCCCGTGCCGCCGACCACCGTCACCGCCAGACGCGTCAGGCCCGAGATCCGCAGGAACAGGTACACGCCCAGCAGCACGATGGCGACCCGGACGACCTTCTCCAGCACCGAGCGCAGGAGCTCGCTCTCGATCCGCGCACACAACACCCGCGTCAGCAGACGCGTCGATACGCCCGCCACGGCCAGCGTGCCGAGCAGGACGATCAGGCCGATGACCACCAGCGGCGTCGCCGCGACCACCTGGCGCCAGAGCTGACGAAGTTCCGCCGTCGCCGGCTCCATCGTCCACAGCGGCGGCTCGACGACCGTCATCGTGTTGATCACGCCGACGACGTCCTGCGTCCGACGGGCCAGACGCGACGCCCACTCGCGGTCCTCCGCCGTCTCCGCGGAGCCCGTGAGAAAGACGACTCCCTCCTCGACCCGCGCCGACGGCGCCCGGAATCGACCGGTCGCCTCGAGGATCGACGTCAGCCGCCCGGCGATCGCCGGGTCCGCGGCCGGGGCATCGACCGAAACGGTCGCCTCCGTCGCCGCGAGTTCCCCGACCTCGGCGTCGGTCGTCACCGGATCCGGCGGCGCGTCCTGCGCCGTCGCGACGCCGGCCGCGCCGAACACGAGCGCCGCGATCATCATCCACCGAACGCCCGTCGCCCCTCGCCGCGCCCGATCCCGCTGCATCCGAACCGCCATCGCCGTCGTCCTCCCGTGTCAGAACCGGGGGCGCCGACCGCGCCCGCCTCGACACAATAGAACGACGCGACATGAAGCGTGAGCGCGCCGGCGTGTGAATCATCCCTCATCCCGGCCCGGTCCCGGCCCGCCGCGGCCCGCGACATGGACACCACCGGCGCCGGCGGCCGGGCGGCCGGCCGGCGCCGGTTGCGTCGTGTCGATGCGCGGGACGCGATCAGCCCCAGTTGCCGAGCAGGATCGCGAGGTCGCCGGGTCCGACGACGCCGTTCCCGTCGAGGTCCGTGCAGCAACTCACGCCGGGGGTGCAATTGCCCCAACTGCTGAGCAGGATCGCGAGATCCTCGGCGTCGACGAAGCCGTCGACGTTGATGTCGGGCGTCGCCGGTTCCGGACCCCCGTCGGGATCGTCATCACAGGCGTCGGCGATGCCATCGCCGTCCGTGTCGACGAGCAGCCCGCCCGCGATGTCGATCGCGTCGTCGATGCCGTTGTCATTGCAGTCGATGTCGTACAGGTCGAGTCGCACGACGTCGAAGTCGGCCTGGCTGCCGGAGACGCGGGTCAGCCGGATGGTGAGCGCCTCGCCCAGGCCGGCCGACCGCGCGAGCACATCGGCGGTCGCCGTCGCCGTCACGAACCCGCCGGGCGGCGGGACGACCGTCGATTCGTCGCTCGCGATGACCGTCGCGCCCGCCAGCACCTCGATGCGGTACGTTCCGGTCGTGAACCCATCCAGGCGCATGCCGACGTCCGTCCGCAGCACGACGCGCGTGAAGGGCTGGAGCGTCGCGCTCACGGTCTGCGTCAGCGGCCCGCCGTTCGTGAACCCCACCTGCACGCCGTGCGCACACGGAAAGTCGTTGAAGTACTGCGGCAGACAGGGACGCCACACCTGGGCGCCCGTCCAGCCCGGCGCCGAAGCGCCGAAGCCGCACGGATTCAGCGACGGATACTCGAAGTTCGGGTTCTGGACCGTCACCGGCACCGCCAGGGTCCCCGCGGCACAAAGCGACGCCACGGCGACGGCAAACAAGGTCTTCATGGTTCTTCCTCAGTGGGAGATCGGGTCATGCACGGCCGCGTTCGCGCTGGCCGCCCACCTACAAACGGCAACCGCCCACGCCGAGCGCAACGAAACCCGACATCCCACTCAGCCTCCCGACCCGCGAACGACCGACCGGACCGCCGCCGACACCGCGGCATTGTCGATCAGGCGCACCGCGCCGAGGCGCGCCGCGACGAGCGCCCGCATCGATCGTCCCGACACCGGCGCC
>JAGQOI010000264.1 GCA_020427625.1 Phycisphaerales bacterium
AGGATTTCGCCGCCGACGTGCGTGACGTCTTCTTCTTGCCGGACGTCTTCTTGCGCGTGGTCTTCTTGGTGCCGCTCTTCTTGCCGGCGGTCTTCTTCTTGCGCCGGGTCGTCGCCGGTCGGGCGGCGATGGCGTCGACGTGGGCCTGGAGTGCGTGATGGGTCGCGACGCCCGCGGAGGACTTGATCTGTCGCGAGAGCCACCCGGCGTAGTCGTCGATCGCGGAATCGGCGTCGGCGGCGCCGGCGGCGACGAGGGCGTCGAGGAGGGGTTCATCGACGGGCATGGCGTGCACGCCGAAGCTGACGAGCATGAGTCGGGCGGCGACGTAGGGCGGGATGCCGTCGAGTCCCTCGACGTACTTGCGCACGTCGCGTTTGCCGAGGGCCTTCAGTCGATCGAGCGAGACGTCGTGTTCGTGTTCGTAGACGGCGTGCAGGACCTGTCGGATGGTACGGGCGCGTCGATCGTGGTGGGGATCGTCGGTGCCGAGCAGTTCGGCGGTCTCGTAGGGCAGGCCGACGCGGAGTTCGTTGAAGTCGTACACCTGGGCGCGGATGCGTCCGTAGGCGTCGATCGCGCGGGTCGTGGTGGACTGCCAGAGGAGCAGCGACTGGACGAGCACGGCGACGGGATCGTCGGCGTCGGGGAACGCCGGGGGGTCGACCTTGCCGATCTTCTTCACGAGGGCGGCGAGGTTCTTCGCGCACTGGATCGGGTTCTTCACGACTCGGGTTCCTTCGGCGCGTCGGGCGCCGCGTGGTCGGGATCGGGGGATGCCGGCTCGGCGAGGTCGAGGGCGGCGAGGGCGGCGAGCACTTCGGCCTCCTTCTTCAGGGAGCGGTCGATCCGGAACTCGATCCGGGGGATGCGCCGCAACTGGACGCGCTTCGCGAGTTCGCTCCGGATGAACGGCGCCGCGTGGCGCAGTCCGTGCAGGCTGAGTTCGGACGCGTCCTCGGGCAGGACCGACACGTAGACGACCGCGTCGGCGAAGTCGATGGAGAGCGTGACCCGGGTGACGGACACGAGCCCGCGCACGCGCGGATCGTTGAGTCCGCGGGTGATGACATCCTGCACGCCTCGGCGCATCGCGGCGGCGATCTGGTCGGCTCGGACGCTCATGCGATGGGCCGCCCGATCAGCCGCGGAGCGACCGTCGGACCTCCTGGGTGCGGTAGCATTCGAGGATGTCGCCGGTGCGGATGTCGTCGTAGCCGTCGATCTTCATGCCGCATTCCTGACCGTTGCGAACTTCCTTCGCGTCGTCCTTGAATCGCTTGAGCTGTTCGAGGCGCCGGTCCTTCTCGATGACGATGCCGTCGCGGGTGACGCGGATCTGGGCGTTCCGCTGGATGACGCCGTCGGTGACGTAGCAGCCGGCGACCATGCCGACCTTGGAGATCCGGAACACGTCGCGGACCTCGGCGTGTCCGAGGACCTCGAGGCGATGCTCGGGATCGAGCAGGCCTTCGGCGGCACGGGTCACGTCGTCGGTGATGTCGTAGATGACGTCGTAGAGCCGGACGTCGATGCCCTTCGCTTCGGCGAGCTTGCGCGACTTGGCGGCGATCGTGACGTTGAAGCCGATGATGATCGCGCCGGTCGCCTCGGCGAGGAGGATGTCCGAGTCGCTGATGCCGCCGACGGCCGCGTGCTTGACGATGATCGTCACGTCGTCCGTCGAGATCTTCGTGAGGGTCGCCATGAGCGTCTCGACCGAGCCGTTCACGTCCGCCGTGACGATGAGCGGCAGTTCCTTGCGGCCGCTCTCGGCGAGCTTCTCGAAGATGTTGTCGAGCGTCACGCGATCGCGGGCGAGCGTGCGCTCGCGCTCGGCGGCGCGCCGTTCGGTCGCGGCCGACTCGGCCTCGCGGAGGTTCTTCACGACGAAGAACTTGTCGCCCGGGTCGGGCACCTCGTTGATGCCGGACAGGGCGACGGCGGACGACGGGCCGGCCTCGTCGATGCGGCGGCCGCGATCGTCGACGATGTCGCGCACGCGTCCGAAGGCGCGTCCGATGGCAAGGTAGTCGCCCTTCTTGAGGCGTCCCTGCTGGACGATGACCTGGGCGACGGCGCCGCGTCCCTCCTCGAGACGGGCCTCGAGCACGGTGCCTTCGGCGGGACCGTCGAAGTCGGCCGTGCCGTCGAGCAGCTGGGCCTGGAAGTCGATGACGTCCAGCAGATCCTGGATGCCGATGTCCTTGAGCGCGCTGGTGCGGACGATCTCGGTCGTGCCGCCCCACTCCGTCGGATTGAGCTCGTGCTGGGCGAGTTCGCCGAGGATGCGCTGGATGTTGGAGTCGGTCGCCTCGGGCTTGTCGATCTTGTTCAGCGCGACGATGATCGGGACGCCGGCGGCCTTGGCGTGATTGATCGATTCGATGGTCTGGGGCATGACGCCGTCGTCGGCGGCGACGACGAGGACGACGAGGTCGGTGACCTTCGCGCCGCGGGCCCGCATCTCGGTGAACGCCTCGTGACCGGGCGTGTCGATGAAGGTGATCATCTTGTCGGCGTCGCCGGCGTGCACGGGCACCTGGAAGGCGCTCGTCGCCTGCGTGATGCCGCCCGCCTCGCCCGAGGCGACGTTCGCCTTGCGGATGCGGTCGAGCAGCGACGTCTTGCCGTGATCGACGTGCCCGAGGATCGTGACGACCGGCGAGCGGGAACGTTCGTCGGACATGGTGCGATCCTTGAACTGCTCGACGATCTGATCCTGGGCCGAGAGTTCCTCGTTCACGTCGAGCTCGATGTCGAACGCGACCATGACCTCCGTCGCCATCGTGCCGTTGATCGTCGAGTTGACGTTCAGCATCGCCTTCTGGTCGAGGAACAGGCGCTTGACGATGTCGATCGCCTTCACGCCGGTCGCGGCCGACAACTCCTTGATGGAGAGCGGCGCGGAGATCTTGATCGGACCCTCCGGACGAGCGACCGTGCCGCCGCGACCCATCGTGCTGGCCCGACGGATGTTGTCCCGACGCCAGTTCTTGAACATGCCGCCCGAACGCGTGAGACGCTGCTCGCGCTCGACGAGGTCCTGCTTCCGCCAGTTCGCGCCGCGATCCTCGGTGTTCTGGGACCGACTCCGAACGGCATCCGTGTTGCCGGCCGACGCCGAACGACGCGTGTTCCGACGCGCACTGCTGCCCGGACCGCCGCCTCGCGCACCGCCGCGACCCGCGCCGCGACCGCCGCCGCGACCGTCCGGCGGCATCTCCGGTCCGCCGCCGCCCACCCCCTGACCGGCGCGGGGACTGCCCATGCCGATCGACGGGCCCCGCCGCCGATCGCTGCGGGGCGGGGGCAGAGGCTCGGGCTTGTCGACGCGGATCACCTTCGGACCGGTCAGCTTGGCCTTCGTCGGCTGCACGAGCTGGCGGCCGGCCGGGATGATCTCGTCCGGACGATCGGGAACGTTCGGGACCGCCCGCGACGTCACCGACGTCGTGGCATCGTCGTCGTCCTTCTCATCGCTCTCG
>JAGQOI010000265.1 GCA_020427625.1 Phycisphaerales bacterium
CCGACGATCGGCGGGGCGCCTCGCTCGGTCCAGCGGAGGCGGATGGTCGTCGCGTCCGACGCGGTGCGATCGAGGGACCACTCGACGCGGGTCACGCCGTCGCTCGCGCCGAGGGCGCCGTACTTCAGGCTGTTGATGAGCAGTTCGTGCATGACCATCGCGAGCGCGGTCGCCTGGCGCGGGGGCACGAGGACGTCCTCGCCTTCGAGTTCGACGCGTCCGACGGTTTCGGCGGCGGCGAGCGTGCGCAGCATCTCGTGCAGGCGCAGGCTGCGCCAATGGGCGTGCGAGAGCATCGCGTGCACGTTCGCCATCGCGCCGATGCGCCGGCGGATCGACTCCGCGAAGGCGCCCACGTCCGTGGCGCTACGCACGCCGATGGTGATGAGCGATTCGAGCGACGCGAGGTTGTTGCGGACCCGGTGATCGAGTTCGCGGAACAGGAGACGCTCGAGCTGCGTCCGCTCGTAGAGTTCGGCCTCCGTCTGCTTGCGCTTGCTGATGTTCTCGATCATCGCGACGCCGAACCGGCGCGGCCCGTCGCCGGCCGGCGCGAGGTTCATCGTCGTGCGCCCCCACAGGGTCTGACCCGAGGTCGTGCGGTAGCGGACCTCGAGGGCCGCGGACCGCCCGTTCGAGAACAGCGTCCCGAACGACGACGTGAACGTCGGGACGTCGTCGGGATGGAGCAGTTCCGAGAACGGGCGCCCGGCGAGGGCGTCGGCCTCGGCGCCGAGCATCTCGCCCAGCGCCCGGTTCGCCTGCTGGATGCGTCCGTCGCCGTCGACGAGCGCGATCCCGATGCCCGAGTTCTCGAACATCCCCCGCAGCCGACCCTCGTTCTCGCGGAGCGCCCGCTCGGCGCGATGACGCTCGGTGATGTCGCGGACGATGGCCTGACAACTGCCGTTGAGACTCCGCTTCGCGCTCACCTCCACCGGGATCTCCCGACCGTCGCCGCAGCGGAACGGCATTTCGCGCAACCGGGGCTCGGCGTCGGCGGCGACCTCGTCCACCCGCTGCCACGCGGGAAACACGTCGTCGACCCGCTGCCCGAGCGCCTCGGCGTAGGGAAGACGCAGGAGCTGGCATCCCGCGGCATTCACGTCGGCGATGCGTCCGGACGCGTCGATGATGAAGATGCCGTCCGACGCCTGCTCGAACAGGCCGCGGTACTGCTCGCGACTCCGCGACAGCGAATCCGCGCTCGCCTGGCGTTCGATCTCGCCGCCGATCCAGCGGGCCATGAGCTGGATGAGTTCGTGGTCGACCGACTGGAACGGCCACTCGCGGGGCTCACGTCGGCCGAAGCACACCGTTCCGTACACGCGGCCGTCGACGTAGACCGGGCATCCGATGTAGCACTCCCACTGGAAGCTCGGGTAGCACGGGAAGTTCGCCCAGGGCGTGTCCCGGGCGATGTCGAACGACACCGGGCGTCCCGAGTCCAGCGTGCTGGCGCAGTAGGTGTGCGCGCACGGCAGGGCCGCGCCGACCTCGAAGCCGAACCCCCCGCGATCGATCGCCGCCGTCGCGACGAGATCCTCGCCGTCGAGCCGGGTGAGGAGTCCGATGGACATGTCGAAGTGGTCGCAGCCGATGGCGAGGACGTCGTGGATGCGTTCGTCGAGACTGCGGTCGGACCGCGCCGCCAGCGCGTGCAGTTCGCGCAACGCCGACCGGCTGTCCCGCAGCGCCAGTTCGGTGATCTTCTGATCGGTGATGTCGAGCATGACGCCCGCGAGATACGGCGGGCGGTCCGGCGGCTGGAGCCAGAACATCCGATCTTCGATCCAGATGTAGCGGCCGTCGCGCCGTCGCAATCGCGCCTGGAGCCGCAGCGGCCCGACCCGGCCGCGCGCTTCCCATTCCCGCAGACGCGCCTCGGCCCCGGCGCGGTCGTCCGGATGCAGCACGGTCCAGAACAACTGCCGATCGTGCTTGAGTTCGGCGGAGGTGTACCCGAGCAGGTTCTCGATCGTCTCGCTCACGAACTCCCGCTCGGGCGACGTCTCGTACACGACGAGGTTGGGCAGGTGCTGGAGCAGCATCGCCATCCGCATCTGCTCGGCGTCCGCCGTCGCCGCCGCGAGATGACCCTCGGTCACGTCCATCGCGATGCCGATCGTGCCCGTGATCACGCCCGAATCGTCGCGGAGCGGCTGGACGTGCGACTGGTAGACGCGACCGCCCCAGGTGATGTCGTAGGTCTCCGATGCGCCGCCCAGCGCCCGGCGCGCGGCGGCGATCGGCAGGAAGGTCGGATCGTCCGTTCCGAAGTACTCCGCCAGCGTCATTCCGACCGCGGCTCCCGGCTCGGTGCCGAGCGCGGCGAGACCCAGGCCGTGACTCGACGTGAACCGCAGATCGACGTCCGTCGACCACAGCACCATCGGCATGCATTCGAGCACGACGTGCAGCCGATGACGGTGCGCCGCCGCCGACGCCGCGTCGCGGTTCGCGCGGCCCGCCCGCAGGATCGCCGACGCGACGTCCGCGAGCGACGCCATGAACGTCTGTTCGTCCGCACGCCATCGACGCAGACCGCTCTGCTCGACGTGCAGCAGGCCGAGCGGCGCGCCGTCGACGCCGCGGATCGGCGCGAGAAGCATCGACACCGATCGCGCGGGATCGCCGCTCGCGCGGGCGAACGCGGCGGTCCGCGGGTCGCCCGTCGCATCGACGGTGCTCAGCACGCGCACCTCCGCGAACCGCTCGACGAGATCGCCGATCGCGTCCAGCGAGACCTCCGCCGCCAGTCCGTCCGGGCGCGCCGCCGACGCCTCGCCCGGATCGAAGCGGACGAGGCGCGAAGACGACGGGTCGCCCTGCCAGAGGGCGACGATGCCGGCGCCGAGCATCACGGTCGCCGCCTCGACGACCTGTCCGATGCCGTACGTGCCGTCGCCGTCGAAGAGCCCGGGGTTCGTCGCGAGGCGCACGAGGATCCGGTTCTGCTCGGCGAGCTGGTCGCCCCGAGCCCGCAGCGCCGCCTCGCGTCGATGTCGCGCGGAGACGTCCTTCGCGATGCCCGCGAGACGACCGACGACGCCGTCGGACGCGAACACCGGGAACATGCGGATCCGCACCCAGCGGCACCCGCCGTCCTCGGTCGCCCGCACCCGGATCGTGACATCGGCCTCCCGCCCGTCCAGCGCCACCGCGATCGACTCGTCGAGGGTCGCGAGATCCTCGGGCACGACGAACGGACGCAGCGGACAGGCCTCGCGGTCGACGCCGTTCGCGGACGGGCGGCCGAACAGGCGCCCGAGCGCCGGACTCACGAACAGACTTCCCCCCTCGTCGCGATCGAAGAGCCAGAACACGTCGTCGATGTGGTCGACGAGTGCGCGCAGCGAGTCCGTCGCGTCCGGCGCAACGACGCCGTCGGGCGCGACGAACAACCCGCCGACCGCCACCCCGACCCGACGCATGACCGCGTCCAGCACCGACACGCGACGCATCCGCGATCCGGTCACCGCCGTGAGCACGCCGACGATCCGGCCGCCCGCGCGAATCGGCGCGGCGATCGTCGTGCCCGCGTCGTACATCGCCCGCGAACGCGCGCCGACGCCCGACGTCGCCGAGGCGATGCAGACCCGACCGTCGCGCACGACCTCCGCGGCCCACGACGACGACACCGGGCCGCGACGCGTCCAAGGCCCCGCGCCGCCCGTTCCACACCCGGCGAGCACGATGCGCTCGTCCGTCGACGGGTCCCAGCGTTCGATGAGCACGTCGCGAAATCCGAACGGTTCGGCCACGGCACGGGCGACGGCGCGCCACGCGGCCGGGTCTCCCGGTGCCGCGCCGACCAGCCGCCGACACGCCTCGCGCTCCGCGTCCAGCAGATCGATCGACGTGCGATCGCGCAGGATGCCGACGATCTCGTCGTCGGAGGGCAGGAAGGTGATCTCCCAGGAGCACGTCGCGCCGTCGTCGCCTCGCAGACCCGCGACCTCGACGACGGACGTCTCGCCGGCGCCGGCCCGGGCGAGCGCGGCATCCACCGCGACCGCATCCGCCGACACCGTGAGCAGCGTGAGCAGATCGACCCGGTCGAGGGCGCGGGCGGCATGCCCGAGGCGCTCGGTCCACGCGGGATTGATGCTGATGATCCGTCCGTCGCGACGGAGGCGCACGACGGGATCCGGCAGGGCGTCGACGACGCCGAACGACGGTGAGACCGGCGCGTCTCCGCCCGATCGGGGCTGAATGGACTCACTCGGCGACATGCGGCTCGGTTCCGGATCCCGGGAGACGAAGGACGCGGCTATTGTACGGATCGCCGGCCCGGTGCGGACCGGCCGCGAACTGCGATATGATCGCATGTCGCCCAACCGATCCTCGTCCCTCCATCAGTCCCCGTCCCCTGAACCGACCATGCCGAATCCGACAACCGAACCAACCTCCGCCCTCGACAAGAAGGATCGCGTCGCCGATCTGGACCATCGCCCCCGCGTGCTGCTCGGCAAGATGGGTCTCGACGGGCACGACCGGGGCGTGAAGCTCATCGCCCGCGCGTTGCGCGACAGCGGCGTGCACGTGATCTATTCGGGCCTGTGGCAGAAGCCGCGCAGTCTCGCGATCTCCGCCCGCGACGAGGATGCGGACCTCATCGCGTGTTCGATGATGAGCAACTCGCACCTCGTGCTCGTGCCGCTGCTGATCGACGAGTGTGCGAAGGTCGGTCGTCCGGACATGATCGTCAACGTCGGCGGCATCATTCCGCAGGAGGACGTGCCGACGTTGATCGACAAGGGCGTGCATCGGATCTTCCACACGGGCACGAGCATGGACCAGCTCGTCGAGTCGGTGCGGGAGGCGACGCATCCCTACGGCGCGTTGCCGACGGATCACGCGACCGCGCGTCTGGCCCGCGCGATCAGTCTCGCCCACGCCGGGCGGGCGACGGACGCGCCGCGTCGTCGTCCCGCGCGGGTGGTCGGCATCACGGGTTCGCCGGGCGCCGGCAAGTCGACGCTGGTCGCGTCGATGGCGTCGGAGGCGGTTCGTCGCGGTCGTCGGATCGCGGTGGTCGCGTTCGACCCGATGAGTCCGATCACGAGCGGCGCCCTGCTCGGCGACCGTCTGCGGGTGGACTTCAACGCGGTGGACGAGAACGTGTTCTACCGGAGTCTCGCCATCGTCGGCGAGGACTACCGTTCGCTGCCGGACATCATCGAACTCATCGGCGGCGCCGGCTTCGACACGCTCATCGTCGAGACCGTGGGCGCCGGCCAGAACGACGTCGCGATCCGCGAACACGTCGACGCGACGGCGGTCGTCGTCGTCCCGGGCATGGGCGACGCCGTGCAGATGGACAAGGCGGGCATCCTCGAGATCGCCGACGTGTTCGTCGTGAACAAGGCCGACTTCGCGGGCGAAAGCAAGCTCGTGCGCGAACTGCTCGACATCGCGGGCGGACGCGCGATCTACGAAACCATCGCCACCCAGGGCAAGGGCGTCGTCGAACTCCTCGAGGGCCTGCTGTAGGCGTTGGACGTTCACCACGGAGGCACGGAGATCACGGAGAACGGGATCGGGTTCAGGATCGCGCGGCCGCGCCCACCCGATTCACCGAACGCCCCCGCGCGCATCATCTTCAAACCAGATCCATCCTCCGTGCCTCCCTGGTAAACCCCCCGATCCGGAATGCACCACGGAGTCACCGAGGCACGGAGGATCGCATCCGGTTCATGATCGCGCGGCCGCGCCGACCCGAACTACCGAACGCCCCCGCGCCACCATCTTCAAACCAAGTTCACCCCTCCGTGTCCTCCGTGCCTCCGTGGTAAACCCCCGTATCGTATGATCCGGGCATGCCCGTCCCTCGCATCGTGGACCTTCGGGATCAGCGGTCCGCGCACCGGATGGGGTCGCGCGTGTGGTCGCAGTGGTGCTTCCTCCGCGTGTGCGCGGCTCATTTCCGGGTGCGCTTCCTCTTCATGGCCGCCGTCATGCTGTTCGGCGCGATGCTCTTCTCGCGATTCGAAGGGCACTCGTTCGGGCGCTCGATGTTCTTCACGTTCTCGCTGATCTTCGGCGAGGTCCCGGAGGCGTTCCCGGAGTCGTGGCTCCTCCAGGTGATCTTCTACGTCCTGCCGGTGCTCGGTCTCGTCGTCATCATCGAGGGCATCGTCGACATCGCCCTCGTCATGCGCGACCGTCGTCGTCTCGAGAGGAGTTGGTGCGCCATGCTCGCCCAGTCGTTCCGCGATCACGTCATTCTCGTCGGCTTCGGGCGCCTCGGGTTCCGGACGTACGAGATCCTCCGGCGCCTCGACCAGCCCGTCGTCGTCATCGAGCGCAATCCCGACAACGAGTTCCTCGAGGAACTCCGGCGCGACGGCACGCCGCTGTTCATCGGCGACTCCCGACGCGAAGCCCTGCTGACGGACGCCAACGTGAAGCACGCGTCGAGCATCGTCATCGCGACGAACGACGACATGGCCAACCTCGAGACCGCCCTCGACGCCCGCCGGCAGAATCCCACCATCCGCGTCGTCATCCGCATGTTCGACCAGGGCATCGCCGACAAGATCAGCAAGGGCTTCGACATCCACCTCGCGATGTCCCAGTCCGCGCTCTCCGCGCCGACCTTCGCGACCTGCGCCCTCGCGCCCGCGACCATCAACAGCGTCATCATCGGCGACCGACTCGTCGCCATGCAGCGGTGGCTCGTCCGCACGGACGGGCCCCTCTGCGGCTGCCGCATCGGCGACCTCGCCCGCGATCGCGGCCTCGGCGTCGTCGAACACCGGCGACCCGGCCTCGACCCTCGCCTCTGTCCCGACCCCGATACCGTCCTCGAAGCCGGCGACGGCATCGTCCTCCAGGGACCCATCGACACCCTCCAGTCCCTCCGCGATCAGGCCATCGCCCGCGCGGTGGGCGGCACGCCCTGACCCGATTCCCGCGACCCGACCCTTGGCATCCCGGCCGACCGACGTGAGAATGAACGCGAGACTCATCGAGGGGATCCCGACATGTCAACGCACCTGCCGCCGCCCGAATGGGATCCGCTGCGCCCGCCGGGAACCCCCGGCACGACCCTTCCCCGGAAGCCCATCGTCATCGGCGCGGCGATCCTGCTCGCGGCGATCGGCTACGCCGTCACGAGCCTCGTGCTCGCGTCCCACCGATCCGTCCACCTCGTGAACGGACTCGACGTGCCCTACGACGTCACGGTGAACGGCACGCTCTACACCCTGTCGCCGAACGCGCGGCAGGTCATCCGCTGCGCTGAGGGCGACGTCGAGATGGCCATCGATCTCGGCGACGGAGAGGTCTTCACGCAGACCGGGCACTTCGAAGGATCGTTCTTCACCCGTCCCTTGGACCGAACGATCGTCGTGCTCAATCCGGATCTCGGCGCGCTGATCGAGTACGAACAGTCCGGGTACTACGAACGCCTGCCGCCGGTCGACGAGCATGCGGTGTACACGGTGCACACCGGGCGGGCGCTTCATACCTTCGACTCGATCGAGTATCCCTTCGAGCCGCTGCCCGCGACGCTCCGAATCAAGAGGACCGAGACCCGTCGCAGCGTGAACACGATGGCGGCGCCCGCGTGGGTGCGGTACGACGAGATCCTCGACCAGTCGGGCCCCGAGGTCGCCGGGGCGCACGTGCGCCTCGCGCTGCGCCTGGACCCCGCCGACGCGGACTCCATCGGGCTTGCCGCGCAGAGGCTGCCCGCCGACGAGGTCATCGAGCTCGCCCGCCCGCACCTCGACGAGCGCCCGCCGAACCTCGACTGGCACATGGCGTACCAGGCCTCGATGTGGCGCCGGCACCCGGGCGTCGACATCGAAGGCCGCTACCGCGACCTCGCCGCGTCGTGTCCGGACGACGCCACTGCGCAGTTGCTGCTCGCGTACAGCCTGCCGTGGACGCCGGAGTCGGAGGCGCTGTTCACGACCCTGTCGGACCACGAGGATCTCGGCGAACGCGCCTTGTGGGTTCGGGCCCGCGCGTGCGCGTCCGGCGGACGCTTCGGCGATGCGCTCGCCCTCTTCGACCGACTGCGACAGATCGACCCCGAATGGGTCGAGTATCTCCTCTACCGGATCAGCACCCTGTACGCGCTCGGCCAACTCGACGCCGCGATGAGCGACCTGCGCGAATACCACCAGACCGATCCGATCGACGGCGCCACCACCGCGCTCCTGCTCGAACTGCTGCACGTCTCCGGTCGACGCGCCGAGTGCGACCAACTCATCGCCGAGTATGAACGCCATTCCGCTCATCAGTGGGCATCGTCCGATGACGAGCGCGCGGCCGCGTGCGCGCGGCTCAGGGCTCGCCTCGCCGATCTCGACGACGATCTCGACGCGACCTGCCGCCATCTTCGCGCGGTCGGCGATGTCCCCAGCGCCTTCGAACTCGCGGTGCTCGTCGGTGATCACGCGGGCGCCATCACCATGCTCCGGGACCAGGCCTGCGACCTCGAGCCGTTGCGCGACGGCCTGTGCCTCGCGGTCGCCGCGAGCCATGACGGCAACCAGGCGATCGCGGACGAGGCGTTCGACGTCGCGCTCGACGCGATGAGGCGAATCGAACAGGCCGCGGACGCGCTCGTCGAACGCCTTCGCGCCGGCGAGCGGATCACGGTGGAGGCGGCACAGGGCGTCGCGATCGGTCGCCGGACGACGATCCTGCTCCTGCTCGCGGCCGCGCAGCGGGGGCAGATCGATCGCGCCGACGCGCACGCCGCGGTTCGTCGCCTGTCCTACGACCGCGCGTTCCCCGACCGCATCGTCCGACGCGTGCTCGCGCGGGGGTGATTGCGTCGGGTGGTCGCCGCGGCGCGAGATTGAATCGTCACGAATCGAGGGGGATCCCGCATGTCGCAGTTGCCGCCGCCGGACTGGAATCCGTTCGGAACGTCGTCTCGTCCTCACGGCGCACCGTGGTTCCGGCAGTTCGCGTGGACGGCCGCGGTCGTCATCGGCACGATCGGCGTGCTCGTGCTGGCCTATCTCGGCGCGTGCGTCGCGTCGGGTGAGTCCCGCAGCGCGATCCTTCTGAGCGGCCTCGACGTGCCGTACCAGGTGACGGTGAACGGCACGTCGTACGCGCTTCCACCGAAGGCGTTCCGGGAGATCAGCGTCGCCGAGGGCGATCTCGACATCGTGCTGCAACTCGTCGACGGACGGTCGTACACGGAGACGGTGCACCTCGCCTCGCCGCTGCTCACACGTCCGTTCCGGGACGAACTCGTCGTGCTCAATCCGGACCGGTGCGCCATCCTGGCCCACGATCAGGGCGGGTACGACGTGCGTCCGCGGCTCGTCGACCCGGACGCGTTTCATCGGATTCACATCGGCGAGGTGCTCTACACGTTCGATCACATCGAACACGTCTTCGAGGCGTTGCCCTACGACATCCGCGTGAGCGGGCCGGAGACGCGACGGAGCGTCCGGGCGGTCACGACCGGCATGACGGCGGAGCAACACCAGATCATCGTCGACGCCGTCGGCGCGACCGAGGCGCAGCGCATCGTGCGTCGGGTGCTCGATCTCGATCCCCGGAACGGTGAGTTCCTTCGCATCGCCGCCGAATTCCTCGACGCGAACGAGATGGCCGCCCATTGCCGGCCGTCGCTCGACCAGCGCCCGCTCGATATCGA
>JAGQOI010000266.1 GCA_020427625.1 Phycisphaerales bacterium
CGGCGGGCGGCTGGACGAGGATGTGGGTCGGCCGGAGGCGGGCGAGTCGCTCGGCGTCGACGTCGAGGAGGGTTCCGACGACGGGCACGTCGGGGTCGAGCGCATCGCACCAGGGGGTGCGGCCGACGACGAGGGGGTCGAGTCCGAGGTCACGCAGGGTGCTGGAGATGGCGGGACTGAGGGAGACGACGCGAACGGCACCCGGTCGGGGCGTCGTCGTGGTGGGCGCTTCTCCGCAATGAATCAAGAAAAACAGGGGGAGAATGACGATACACCAGGTGACCAATCGCATCGGTGACAAGCGGCGCGGCATTCGACGCGCATCGTACTCGACGGCGGCAGGATGTTGCCGGATCGCCTGCGATCGAGGAAAGGAGTTCCTGTGACGATCTTGACCCCGTTCCGCAACATGTTCGGTCGACGGAAGGCGGAACCGGTCGTGAACGCGACCGGCACGCAGGCCCAGCGTCTCATGGAGGCGGCTCGGGCGGCCGAGGCCGATCCGGCTCACACGCACGGGACGCCGTCGGCACCGGCGCCGATGTTCCGGACGGACGCGCCGTCCGAGGATCCCGATGGCATGGACGGCCGCGCGTCGACGCTGGTCGAACCGAAGCCGACGAAGCTGGCGCCGAAGAGGGACGCGAGGACGTTGTCGGAGCTTCAGCGCGGGTACCACGAGGTGCTCGGTCTGGTCGGGAAGATCGCCGACCATCTGGATCGGCAGTCGGACCGGACGGATCGTCTGGTCGAGTTGATGGAGCGTCTTCCGGAGGCGCTCGGCGCCCTGCCGGAGATCAATCGTCAGAACGCACGACTGCTGGACGTGCTGTCGGACCATCTCGACCAGTCGCGGTCGCGGGAGGACGCCTTTTCGACGACGCTGCACCGGATCTCCGACGCGACGAACGCGCACACCGAGGTGCTCGGCGCGGTGCAGCAGCAGCTCGAGGCGAGTTCGCGGACGGCGGATCATCTTGCCAAGTCGCTGGCGACGTTCCATGCGGGCGTCGGCGAACTGGCGAAGGCGAGCCGCGAGTCGCGGGACACGACGGCGAACCTCATCCGCCAGGGCACGGAGCGCGAGCAGGTCATGGTGACGATGTTCGCCCGGACGCAGCGATGGACGATCATCGCGACGGCGTTCTGCGGCTGCGCGGCGGTGACGGCGATGGTCCTGGCGGCGATCGCGCTGGCCCAGCGCGGCGGCTGATCGTTCAGGTCGCCGCGACGAGCTGGGTGTTCGTGAGTCGCTGGTAGAGCGGGCAGCGTTCGAGCAGTTCGACGTGCGTGCCGTGGTCGACGATGCGTCCGGCGTCCATGACGACGATGACGTCGGCGTGCAGCACGGTCGAGAGCCGGTGGGCGACGATGATCGCGGTGCGCCCGGCGCAGAATTCCGCCAGCGCGAGGTTGATCTGTTCCTCGGACTCGGCGTCGATCTGGCTCGTCGCCTCGTCGAGGATGAGGATGGACGGATCGCGGAGGATCGCGCGGGCGATCGCGAGACGCTGACGCTGGCCGCCGGAGAGCGATGAACCGAACTCGGCGAGATCGGCGTCGTAGGCGCCGGAGATCTCGTTGATGAATCGGTCGGCATGCGCCTTCCGGGCGGCATCGACGATCTGCGCGCGGGTCGCGCCCTCGACGCCGTAGGCGATGTTGTCGGCGATGCTGCCCTGGAAGAGCACGGTGTCCTGCGTCACGACCCCGATCTGCTGCCGCAGACTCGGCAGATCCACTGTCGCGAGGTCGACGCCGTCGATGAGCACGGCGCCCGCGGCGGGCACATGGAGGCGCGGCAGGAGCCCGATGAGGGTCGTCTTGCCGCAGCCGTTCGGACCGACGACCGCGATGCGCTGACCGTGCCGCACGGCCAGCGTGACGCCGTCGAGCGCCGGCTGGTCGGACCCGGGATAGCGGAAGACGACGTCGCGGAACTCGATCGACGTCGCGTGGCGCGGGAGCGCCGGTCGCGCCGGGCCGCTCGACTCGACCTCCAGATCGAGCACGTCGAGCAGACGCTGGGCCGGCGCGGACGAGGCCTGGATCTCGTTGATGAGTCCGGCGAGCGGGCGGAACGAGGCGCCGGCGACGCCGAGCGCGGTGAGCACGACCAGGAACTGCGTGAACTCCAGGTGACCGTCGATGATCTGCTTCGCGGCGACCAGGCACAGCGCCGCGATCGCGAACACGGCGAGCGTCTCGACGATGGGCGGCGACATCGCGCGGGCGGTGCGGACCTTGAGCTCCTCGCGGACGACGTCCTCGTTGATGACCGCGAAGCGGGCGGCGGCATCGGACTCGCCGGTGCAGGCCTTCACCGCCCGGAGCCCGCCGATCGTCTCGGTCGCGACCCGCAGCAGGCCCTCCTGGGACTTCAGCGCGCTGCGCGTGCCCCGACGGATGCGCGTGCCGATCTTCTTCAGCGCCGCCGCGAGGATCGGCGCGACGACGATCGCGATGAGCGACAGCCGGTAGTCGTAGGCGAACGCGACGACGAGGGCGACGGCGCCCTTCGTGAGCTGGGCGATCGCCTTGCTCGTGAGCGAGATGAGCCCGCGCTGGAGTTCGACGGTGTCCCGCATGATGCGCGAGATGAACTCCGACGGCCCGCGGGCGATGACGGTCGTCAACGGCAGGGCGATGATGTGCCGGAAGGCCCGCTGGCGGAGATCCGCGACCGCCCGCGTGCACAGCGTCATGCTGAGGTACTGGTGCAGGAAGTTCGCGATCGCGCCGACGAGCGTCAGCAGGCCCAGCGCACCGACGATCAGCGCCACGCCCTCGAACCGGTCCGTGGGCAGGCGGGAGATGAGCCACGCGGGGACCGCGATGACCGGATTCCCCGCGTTGTAGCCCTGCGCCAGGTCCGCGAGGGTCCGGCCGCCGTCGTCGAGGATGAGCTTGATGACGGGTCCGAAGGCGAACAGACCGACCCCGACGCCGGACGCGGAGATGAACGCGAACACCCACGCCCACACGAAGGTGCCGCGGTGCGTCGCGATCATGGTCCGGACGAGTCGCCAGAAGTCGGTCATGGTCGGACAGTATGACGCATCACGGCGCCGGGCGACAGCGGAGCGCTCATGAACCGCGTCCGGGCGGTGCGAGCATCGCGCCGAAGTCGCGCCAGAAGGTCGGATAGCTCTTGGCGACACAGGCCGGATCGGCGATCGCGAGGCCGCCCCGAGCAAGCCCGAGCACGGCGAAGGCCATCGCCATGCGGTGATCGTTGTAGGTCTCGATGACGACCGGAGCCGCGTGACGGGACGACGGGTCGATCGTGATCGCGTCGTCCGTCGCCTCCGCCGCGCACCCGATCCGACGCAGTTCCGTCGCCAGCGCCGCGATGCGATCCGTCTCCTTCACCCGCAACGTCCGAAGCCCGGACAACTCCGAGACGCCGTCCGCCATCGCGCACGCCGCCGCGAGCGCGAGCGCACCGTCCGGTGCGAGCGACAGATCGGCGCGAAGCGGGCCCGGTCGGCGCGGCGCGGCACAGCGCACGCCGTCGCCCTCCGCGGCGTCGTCGATCCGCAGACCCATCGTCGCCAGATGGTCGAGCACGCGCCGATCCGGCTGCACCGAGTCCTTCGGGATGCCCGGAAGGGTCGCGCGCGCGCCGGCGATCACGGCGGTCGCGGCGGCGAAGTAGGCCTGGCTGCTCGCGTCCGGTTCGACGTCGAACCGACGTCCGCGCACCGCGCGCGGCCGCACGACGTCGGCGCGGTCGCCTCGTTCGACCTCGACCCCCCACCGTCGCAGGACGTCGCGGGTGAGTTCGAGGTACGACGCGCTCGTCGGGTCGTCCGTGTACCGGACGCGGACGCCGTCGCGCAGCCAGGGCGCGACGAGCATGACGGCCGAGACGAACTGGCTCGACGCGGTGCGTCCGACCTCGATCGATCCGCCGGCGAACGACGCCGACGGCGTGATCCGCACGGGCAGTCGCCCATCGGATTCGACGTACTCGAGGTGCGCGCCGAGTCCGCGCAGCAGATCGACGCCCTCGGCGACGGGACGCTCGCGCATGCGCGGGCTGCCGTCGACGACGACGGGCGCCGCGGCCAGGCACGCGGCGGCGATCATGAACCGCGTCGGCGTGCCCCCGTCGCCGAGGTCGACCGTCCCGCCGGCGGGGAAGCGCCCGGACACGCCCCGCA
>JAGQOI010000267.1 GCA_020427625.1 Phycisphaerales bacterium
CGACCCCGTCCGAGCCCAGCGCGAACTCGCCGCGGGCGGCTGGTTCGACGACGACGGTGACGGACGCCCGGAGAACGCGGCCGGGGAGCCGTTTCCCGTCGTCGACCTCCTCTACAACACGAACTCGTCACGTCACGCCGACATCGCGATCGTGCTCGGCGGCATGTGGCAGCGCACGCTCGGCGTCGAGGTCGCCCTGCGCGGCAAGGACTCGCAGTACTTCAAGGAGGACCTGAAGTCCGGAAACTTCATGGTCGGACGAGGCAGTTGGTACGGCGACTACGGCGACCCGACGACGTTCCTCGACATCTTCCGCGCCGACAACGGCAACAACGATCGCGGCTACTCGAACCCGCGCATCGACGCCATGCTCGACGATGCCGCGGACGAACGCGATCCCGCGACCCGACTCGCGAAGCTCGCCGCGGTCGAACGCGTCCTGTTCACCGACGAAGTCCCCATGCTCACCATCTGCCAGCTCGTGCAACTCTACATGTACGATCCGACCGCCGTCCGTGGGATCAGCCGCCATCCCCGACTCGTCCAGTACCTGTGGGAACTCGAACATCGTGCCCCCGAACCCACCGGTCCCGGTCCGAAACCCACCGACGATCACACACAAATGAATTGATATGACGACCGGCCGGACCTACCTTGGAGTTCGCGCGCCGCTCCCGCGGCGTCCGGGCGCGAAGGGGTGATCTGAGGAGGCCAGATGATGTTCGGATTTCGTACGCATGGCGCGTGGGCAGCCGCGCTGGTGGGATTGACGGCGTCGATCCTCGTCGCCGGGCCGGTCGTGATCGACTCGGACACCGCCGTCGGTCCCGACGACCGCACGTTCGACGGGCTGGACATCGTCGTCCGCGGCGCCACCCTGACCATCGACGGCACCCATGCCTTCGCCTCCCTCACCCTGGAGCGCAACGGGTCGAACCAGCCCGGCATCCTGCGGCATACGGCGGCCTTCTCCGCCCGAGGCGTGAACGGCACGGTTCTCGACGTCAGCGGCGACGTGCTCGTCCAGGGCGCCGATCGCGCCCTCGTCGGCAGTCGCATCGACCTCGACGGACGCGGATACCCCGGGACGATGGGTCCCGGCGCCGGCGGCAACAGCAGCAACGGCAGTTGGGGTTCCGGCGGCGGCGGACACGGCGGCGCGGGCGGCAACGGCGCGGGTGGGTTCGCAACGCCCGGCGGCGGCACGTACGGATCCGTCACCATGCCCGACGAGTTCGGCAGCGGCGCCGGAAGCTACCTCGGAAATGCGTCGGCCGCGGGCGGCGGCGCCATCCGACTCATCGTCGGCGGCACCCTCACCGTCGACGGCACCATCACCGCCGGCGGCGCCGCCCTCAGCAGCACCGCGGGCGCTGGCGGGAGCATCTGGATCGATGCCGCGACCGTCGCCGGAACCGGCATCATGCGCGCGAACGGCGCCAACGGTCAGAACGGCAGTTGGGGCGGCGGCGGCGGCGGACGCATCGCCGTCATCGCGAACACCCTGACCTTCGACGGCGACCTCACCGCCTGCGGCGGCTCCGGCGCACGCGGCGGCGCGGGCACCATCTACCGGAACATCGGCGGCGTCCGGACCGTCATCGTCGACAACTGCGGCAACGTCGGCGAGAACACCGAGTTCAG
>JAGQOI010000025.1 GCA_020427625.1 Phycisphaerales bacterium
CCGGCAATGCCGGTATCGGGACAGCCGAAGGACCGGATGCCGACGGCGTCGACGCCCGCCTCGATGACGGAACCGGGGTCGGCATCATCGGCGAGGAACCGGACGCGGAAGGTGCTGGAGTTGGACAGGCCGGGCAGGTCGGCGACGACGTAGCTCTTCACGAACCAGCCGCCGGAGACTTCCGGACCGTCGGGGCCGACGGTCTCGACGGTGACCCAGTTCGCGCCGTCGTCATCGGACGCTTCGACGATGAAGACGTCGCTCATCGGCGCGCCGCCGGCGGTGTTCGAGTACCAGCGGGCGTACTCGAGGACGGCGTTCGGATCGGAGGCGTCCATGGTCGGCGAGGTGAGGATCGTCGTGCCGCCGTCGACGTCGCTGTTGCCGTCGACGTTGTCGGTGAGGAAGCACTGTCCGGAGCCGTCGAAGTCGGTCGGCGGATCGCCGCGATCGCCGCCGCCGACCGGAACGCCACGCGTCCATGAGCCGTCGCTGAGTCCGGGCAGATCGGTCACGGTCCATCCGAGGTCGGATTCGAAGTCGTCATCGAACGCGACGTCGATCTGTTGGGCGAGCGCGGCATGCACGGTGTCGGGCGCATCGGCGGGCGAGCGGTAGGTCGTGCCGCCGAAGGACGTGACGGCGAAGAAGTACTCGACGATCTCGTCGCAGGGGACGCCGGGCAGCGTCGCGGTGAAGGTGTCGTCGCCGTTCGGGGACATGGCGACTTCGGTGTACGAGCCGCTGCCGCCGATGCGGTACGAGAGCGTGCCGCCGGCCGGATCGAGCGGGCCGCTGGTGATCGGCAGGGCGCCGACGGTGATGGTGGTCGGCGCGTCGGCATCGATGATCGCGGGCAGGCCGCCGGGGAAGAGGTACTGCACGCCGCTGGTCGCCCACTTCGCGAGCCAGAGCGACGCGAGGAAGTTCTCTTCGCAGGTGGGGCGGATCTGGGCGGGCGGGGGCGCGAAGCCGCCGCCGCCGGCGCCGGACGGGCGGAGTTCGGTCGTGAAGCCGAGGATCCCTCGTTCGCCGTAGGCCCAGTCGAAGGCGTTGCCGTCGGCGAGGTAGAGCGTCGCCGCGCACGGGCCGTGGACGTAGTCGACGCCGTACAGCGATTCGGATTGCGCTTCGAGGTTGGCGCCGGCGAAGTCGAGCAGGTCGTGATCGGGCGGCAGATCGAACGTCCATCCCCAGGGCTGGAGGTGAAGCTGGCCGTAGGCGTGGAAGTCGTTCGACGCGACGATGTTCGGATGGGCCTCGATGAAGTTCTTCATCGCGGTGGACTCGGGCTCGGAGAACGGCGCGGGTCCTCGATAGAGATCGTTGCCCGGGTCGCCGCTCGATCCCGCGCCGCCCCACTCGTATCCCCAGTTGCGGTTGAGGTCGACGCCGAAGGTTCCGTCGCCGTTGCTGCGTCGGTTCTTGCGCCAGAAGCGATCGGGTCCCCAGGTGTAGACGTAGCCGTCGGGATTGACGATCGGCACGATGAAGAACTCGACGCGATCGACGAGGTCGGTGATCTCCGGGTCGGTGCCGTACTGCGTGAGCAGCGTCTCGGCGATGTACATCGGCACCATCACGGCGATCCACTCGCGCGCGTGCTGACACGCATCGAAGAGCACGGCGGGACGCTCGTCGGCGCCCGGACCCGTGATCCGCAGGCCGCGAATCTCACGCAACTCCAGACTCGTGCCGACGACGAACGTCGACGCGAGGTCCGGATAGGCCGCGGCCAGCTCGTCCATCTTCGCGTTCACCGCGTCGCGATCCTTGAAGTCGGCGAACCAGTCGACGCCGGCGATGCCGCCCGCCGGCGGCTGCGCGAGGCGCTCGCGCTCCGCATCGATGAGCGCCTGCACGTCGGCGATGGCGACCTCGTACGGAATGCCCGCGGCTTCGACGGCCGCGAGCTGATCCGGCGTGAGCAGGTAGTCCGCCTTGCCGAGCGCCAGACCGTGCGTCCAGCGGTCGCCGCCGATCGCGTGCATCGTGCGCAGATCGCGGGGCGTATCGAGTTCCAGCGTGACGACCTGACAGCCGTCGTAGCGCACGACCTCGGTCGGCGGCGCGCCGTGAACCCGGGACACCGTCCCGACGATGACGAGCAACAGCGACGCGACAATACAGCGAATGGACATGCCTGCTCCTTCGCCGAATCGGATGCGCCTCCCGGAGACACCCGACCGGACACACGTGTGGGGGACGTGGACTCTCTCTGCCTGCGGTCGCCGGACGACCGCGCCGTCCAGTATGACACGAGCGTCCGTCGAAGTCACGGGTCTTCCCGGCAGACCCGTCCGAGAACCCGGCCCGCTCCCGCGTTGACGCGACCGTCCGGCCGCCCGATGCTGCGAGCCATGCCTGATCTCCGCTTCATCGGCCCTCTGCTCGTCCTGTGCCTGCTCGGTGGGTGCGCGGCCTCGCGATATGTGCCGACGGTTCGGGCCGCGGGATTCGCGACGGACGATCCGATTCTCGCGCGTCCGATGTTCGCGGGCGCGACCGGTCGCCCGCTCGCGTGGCCTGACGTCGTCGACGCGACGGACTGGGCCGAGGTCATCGTGATCGGCGAGCGTCACAACGACGCGACCGGACACACGGTTCAACTGCGGGTCGTGGAGACCGTGCTCGATCGGCATCCGGGTGCCGCGGCATCGATGGAGATGCTCGAGCGCGACGAGCAGCACATCGTGGACGACTACCTCGCCGACTTCATCCCGCGCGACGAGTTCATGCATCGGGTGAGCGAGACGAAGTGGTGGACGACGGCGCGACGGTATCTCGACGACGAGATCGACCGCGACGCGTTCGCGGCGGGCATGAACAACCTCGGGTGGTTCGACTGGGCGGGGTTCTACCAGCCGATCGTCGATGCCGCGAAGGCACGTCACGGGCGCGTGATCGCCGCGAACGCGCCGTGGCAGTACATGCGTCTGGGTCGTCGCTGGGGGTATGCGAAGATGGCGCGTGATCTGACGCCGGCGCAGCGGCGCTGGTACGACACGCCCGGGCGTCTGCCTCGCGACGGGTACGGCGAGCGCTTCATCGACGTCATGACGGACAGCACGGATCCCGTCGAGCGCGATCGGGTGTGGAACACGCTGCGGAGCCAGATGATCTGGGATGCGACCATGGCGGCGTCGATCGTCGAGGCGCTGCGCGACGGCGCGCCGAGGGTCGTGCATCTCGTCGGCGGCTTTCACAGCGACTGGGAGGGCGGCACGGTCCTGGAGATCCGGCGCCGCCGCCCTTCGACGCGCGTGCTCACGATCTCGCTCGTCCCGACCGACGCGACGACGTTCGACCCGGACGATCGCGGGCGCGCGGACATCGTCGTGTACACCGGCGCGACCCCCGACGACGCGGCAGACGTCGAGATCGCACCGGATGACACCGATGACGACGCGCCGGACGACGCCGAACCGGTCGAGGACACGTCGGGCGACGGCGCCTGATCGATCGATCAGGGCGTATCGTGCCAGTGGCGCAGGTCGACCGCGGCTCGGGACGGCCGGAGTTCCCACGGGAGCGACGGCTCGGGCGACGTCTCGACGATTCGTCCGTCGCCGTGCGAGCGAATGAACCCGAAGAGCACGGGGTCCGGCGCGACGAGGATCGAATCGGTGTCGAACCGAGGCAGCCACCCTTCGGGCAGCACGATGCGACAGTACCACCGATCGGCGTACGAGCGGGTCGCGACGTCGAGTCCGGCGGCGGCGGACCCGACGAAGAGCCGGGACTCGCCGGACTCGGCGACCGCGAGGGCGACATCCGGGCCGCCGTCCATCGACTCGGGCCCGAGCAGCATGGTCACGGCCTCGATCCCGCGGACGTGATCGAGCGAGCGGCATGACGCGAGCGTCTGCGGGCGCGCGGGGGCGGGCGTCTGCGGGCGGAAGCACTCGAACATGACTTCCCACCGTCGATGCACGCGGCGCAGGCTGACGTTCGTCGCGCGGGCCGGATCGAGCACGACGGAGGACGGCGACTGGAGGGTATGGAGGTCGAGCGGCGGCGCGAGCGTCGGGAAGAACACGCCCGGCGGGCGTGCCTCGACCATCGCCCGTCGACACGTGAACACGTCGATCATGGAATCGGTCTCGACGCGAAGAAGGTCCGGCGCATCGCGAGGCGTCGGCGCGCCGCGGGCGATCGGCGCCAGCGGATCGGCCGGGGGACGGTCGAGCACGGCGCGAACGAGTCGATTCGGTTCGATGGGCACGGCGATGGCGATCCCGTCGCCGCGGAACCACGTGAAGCGCGCGACGTCGGCGACGGGCGAGGCGCTGGCGAGCGCGACGACGATGTGATCGCCCCACTGCGACTCGACCCAGGCGTACACGGTGGGACGGGCGTCGGCCCAGGCGAGCGCGGATTCGAGAATGACGGCATCGCGGCGCTGCTGATCGAACAACGTCGCGAACAGGCGGGCGATCTCGGCCGGGTCGGACTCCCACAGCGCGAACGGCACGCCATGATCGGAGGAGGTCATCGTGAGGCGATCGATGCACTGGGCGGCGACGCCGGGACTGAGTCGCTCGAGGCGCAGACGGGCCGCACGCCAGAGGGCCGCGGAATGCTCGGCGACGAGACGTTCGCACTCGGTGAGATCGAGCGCCTCGAGCGGCGGCGGCGCGACGCCGTCACGATCGGCGATGAGCACCGCCCGCCAGTACTCGAACGGCGAATCGAGGTCGGGCACGTCGGCGCCGGTCGGCACCGGGGTCGCCCGGTCGCCGTGCAGGTCGGTGATCTGCGCGTCGATCCAGACCGGCGTCATGACGTGCCGCCCGAGCCGCAGGCGCCCACTGCCGGTCCCGGGCAGGCGGGCGACGAGGTAGGGCGTCGGCGGCGCGTCGGTCGCGGCGCTCGTGTCATCGTCGGGACGAATCGGTCGGACGACGAGATGGCGCGGATCGGCGGTCCAGATCGCGATGGTCTCGCGCGGCGTGATCGCGGGCAGCATGACGACGACGTCGCCGACGATGGTGGTCGCATCGTCGAGGGTGAGGGAGAGCGTCGACGGCCAGCGGTCGCCGGGCGTCGCGGCGGTCAGCGGCAGCAGCAGCACGCCGCCGCGGACGGCGAGCGGGCGCGACGTGAGGGGTCGGATGTCCTGCACGGGTCGCGGAGCGGCGAGCGCCGGGGCGGCGAGGCAGAGGGCGGCGACGACGATGGCGCGAATGGACATACGCGGTCGACTTCCGAATCGGGGGCGGGCTGCCCCGTGGCGGGCGAACCTCCCATGGTAGAGCGCGAGCCCGCCGGTGCCAGTCGGCGGCGTCCCGGGCGGGCGACGTTCGCGAATCGGCCCGCGGCCGAATCCGCGCGACGGCACTTGCCGAACCGATGGTCTATATCGTAGTATAGATCATCGGAGCGATTCGACATGGACACGGCACGGATCTTCATGAATGGGCGAAGCCAGGCGGTCCGCCTGCCGCTCGCCTACCGCTTCGACGAGGACGAGGTCCTCATCACGCGAGTGGGTGACATGGTGATCCTCTACCCGCGGCACAAGGGATGGGCCCTGCTCGAACGCGGGATCCGGGCGTTCACTGCTGATTTCATGTCAGAACGTGACGAACCGATGGGAACGACGACACGGCCGGACCTGTGATTCGATACCTCCTCGACACGAACATCTGCATCGATCTCATCCGTCACCGCCCGTCGCTCGTGCTGGCCCGTCTGCGCCGACGACGAATCGGCACGATCGGACTCTCCGCCGTCACGCTCGCGGAGTTGCATGACGGCGTGGCCCGGAGTCGAGATCCCGAGCGCAACGCGATCGCCCTCGCGCACTTCTGTGCGCCGTTGGTGGTCTGTCCGTTCGACGCGGACGCCGCCGCGGCGCACGGCACGGTCCGGCGGGGGCTCGAGCAGACCGGTCAGCCGATCGGTCCCCTTGACACGCTCATCGCCGCGCACGCGCTCGCCATCGGGGCGACCGTGATCACGGCGAACGAGCGCGAGTTCCGGCGCGTCCGCGGTCTGCGGGTCGAGAACTGGTCGACCTGACGGCATCACCGCCGGAACAGACACGAGGGGCCATCGGATGCCCGATGACCCCTCGTTCGTGTTTCGATCGCCGGTTCGGCGCGGGCCGGGCGAGGTGACTCAGACGGCGACGACGCCGAGCATGGACGCGGCCTTCCTGGCGATGTCCGTGTGATGGAGTCCGCAGTACTTGAGGATCTCGTCCTCGGTGCGGGCGCTCTTGGGGATGCGTCGGACGTACATCTGCTCGATGGTGAACGCGTCACCGGACTCGGTGCAGGCGTCGGCGACGGCGGAGCCCATGGAGCCGCCGTAGTTGTCCTCGACGGTGAGGATGTGCCAGTTGTTCTGGTTGGCGATGTCGAGCAGGGCGTCGGCGTCGAAGGGGATCGAGTAGAGGTCGACGAGCGTCGCGTCGATGCCGGCCTTGTCGAGCGCCTCGAGCGCCTTGTTGCACTCGTGCACCATGTAGCCGGTCGCGACGAGGAGCAGGTCGCGGCCTTCGTTGAGCACCTCGAACTTGCCGAGGTTGAAGACCGTCGACTCGTTGTAGAGGAACTCGACCTCCGGTCGGAGCGTCCGCATGTAGCACGCGCCGGTGTACTCGGCCATGACCTGGGTGAGGCCGTAGGCGGCGAAGGCGTCGGCGGGCTGGAGGACGTAGCAGGCGGGGTTGCCGCGGTGATCGGTGCAGGTCGACAGGGACCGGAACCAGGCGATGTCGGGCAGCGACATCTGGCTCGGGCCGTCGGCGGCGAGACTGATGCCGGCGTGCGAACCGACGATCTTCAGGTTGGCGCCGGAGTTGATCGCCATCTCGATCTGGTCGTAGCCGCGGGTGACGAACTTGGCGAAGGTCGAGCAGAACGGGATCTTGCCGGCGGCGGCGAGCCCGGCGCCGACGGAGTACATGTTCTGTTCGGCGATCTTGCACTCGTAGAAGCGGTTCGCGAGGTCCTTGTCGTTCGCGAACCACTCCGTGAAGGTCGAGTTGCGGACATCGGCGTCGAGTACGACGACCTCGGGGTTCGCGTGTCCGATGGCGCGGAGGGCGAGCCCGAAGGCCTTGCGGGTCGCGAGCTTGCCGGCACGGAGGGCCGTCTCCATGTCGTACTTCTTCATGGCCTCCGTGAAGGTCATGGGCTCGTCGGGTTCCGTCCGCGTCGAGGTGTGCTCGTCGGGCGGGTAGATGCGGAGTTCATCGCCGGCGAGCGCGGAGGTGAGACTGACGCTCGTGGCGCTGAGTTCCTCGTGCGCGAGCTGGAGCTTGTCGCCGGACGCGGGCTTGCCGTGCCAGCCGCCGCCCTGCATGCAGGCGGCGCCCCAGCCCTTGACCGTCCTCGCGATGAGGGCCATCGGGGTCGCGTCGGCCTCGCGGGCGCGGAACGCTTCGAACGCGTCGCGAATCGCGGCCGGGTCGTGTCCGTCGATCGACTTGACCTCGTATCCCGCGGCTTCGAGCTTCCTGCGCAGCGTGTCGGCCGACTGCATGTCCGAGACGGTCGACGCCTGGCCGTAGGCGTTGCAGTTGAAGATCGGCAGCACGCCGACGAGCTTGTGATCGGAGATGAAGTCGATCGCCTCCCAGATCTGGCCTTCGCGGGATTCACCGTCGCCGATGATGCAGTAGATCCGCTTGTCGAGGCCGTCGTTCCGGGCGGCGAGGGCGAGACCGGCCGCGACCGACAGGCCCTGACCCAGCGATCCCGTCGCGGCATCGAAGAAGGGGAAGCCTTCCATCGGGTTCGGATGCCCGTCGATGTACGAGTCGACCTCGCGGAGGCTCATGGCGTCCTCGCGGGTCATCGGGCGTCGTTCGGTGCCCTTGCCGATGGCGGCGCCGAGGTCGGCGAACGCGGCATAGATGATCGGCACGGCGTGACCCTCCGACAGCACCAGGCGGTCCGACGTCGGATACCGGGGATGGTCGGGAAGCCACCGCATCGTGTGGTAGAGCAGGACGGTCACGAGGTGTCCCAGGCTCATGCAGGTCGTGGGGTGACCCGAGCCGGCGGAGGCGCACATGTCCAGGCAGAGCTGGTCGAGCTGGATGGCCTTGGTGTGAACGGCGGCTTCAAACGACATCGGGCGGCGTCCTTTCGGAACGGGGCGGGGAGAGACGGACTTGCATCGGCTCGGCGACGGGTGCGCGCTTAACTTGGCAAGTATGGCACATCCACTCTTTTAAGGCAACGGCGCCGACCCGGCCATCCGGGGCCGGAAACGGGGATCGTTATCGGCGTTCAGCCCGCCCGGCGGCCGGGGGGCGACCGACCCGTCGACCCCCGGGTCGTGGTACACTCCGGCGAAAACTGCTGAGGAATGAAGCTGATGAAAGTGATCTGTGATCGCGCCGCCCTCGTGGACGCCGTGACGCTCGTCGGGAGCGTCGTCGTCGGACGTACGCCCTCGCCCGTGCTCAAGTGCATCCACCTGAAGACCGAGCAGGGCGTGCTGACCCTGGCCGCGACCGACCTCGAGGTCGCCATCCGACTCGGCATCGACGCCGTCGACATCGAGTCCGAGGGCGAGGTCGTCGTGCCCGCCGACAAGCTCACGCAGATCGTGCGGGCGTGCGATGATCCGACGCTGACGATCGAGAAGGACGATCACGCCGTGCACATCCGCGGCGAGAATTCGCACTTCAAGGTCTTCGGCTTCGATCCCCGCGAATTCCCCGCCGTGAACGGGTTCGGCGACGCGTCCGTGACGTGCACGATCACCGGCGCCGGTCTGGCGACCCTGATCAGCCGCACGCTGTTCGCCGCGGCCTCGGAACACAGTCGCTACGCGATCAACGGCGTGCTCTTCGACCGGCACGGCGGGAAGCTGCGTCTCGTCGCGACGGACGGGCGGCGGCTGGCGATGGCGAACGGCAAGTGCGACGGTCCGGAGGGCGACTCGTCATGCATCGTGCCGATCAAGGCCCTGTCGCTCGTGAGCAAGCTCCTGCCCCACGACGAGACGGTCGTTCGGATCGCGATCACGGACAACCAGATCATGGTCGCCGTCGGCGAGGGCGAAACCGCGCCGGTGCTCACGAGCAACCTCGTCGAAGGCGCGTTCCCGCCCTTCGAGGACGTCATCCCGAAGGATCAGGACAAGAAGGGCCTGTTCGACGCGCATGCCCTGTCGAGCGCGGTCCGGCGTGCCGCGCTGCTCACGAACGAGGAATCGCGTGGCGTGCGGATGAGTTTCAAGGATTCGACGCTGACGTTGACGAGTCGTGCGCCGGAGATGGGCGAGGCCGAGATCCAGCTCGCCGCGCTCGACTACACCGGTGACCCGCTCGACATCGGCTTCAACCCGCAATACGTCACCGACGCCCTGAAAGTGCTCGACAACGACCAGGTGCTCATCGAACTCAAGGCGCCCTCCAAACCCGGCGTGCTCCGCATCGGCACGGACTTCATGTACGTGCTCATGCCGGTGAACCTCCAGTAGGAGATTCCCCACGGTCCTCCGTGCCTCGCCGCGATCGATTGTTCGACGGAGGGGTTAACCACGGAGAGAACACCGAGGACACCGAGAGGGATCCTGGGTTCGGATTCGAGCGCGCGGGCGCCGCCCGATCGATCCGAGCGCCCCCGTGTCACGATCCGAAACCCAATTGCATTCCTCCGTGCCCTCCGTGCCTCCGTGGTGGTGCAATCCCGGATCTCACTCACCCGCCCGGTACCACTCGAAGTAGCCGATCATCATCTCGTCGGACGTCTGTTCGCCGAACGGGACGGCGCTATCGGGGTTCGGGTTGGCGGGATTGTCGGCGGAGTTGTCGAACCAGCCCGTCGCGCGCAGGATCGCGCCCGCCGGCACGTCGAGGGGCTCGCGGAGCTTGTAGCGCAACTGCCAGTTGAAGTCGAAGCGCGGAATGTCGAGCACCGTCGTCGTCGTGCCGTCCGGCAGGATGAGGTCGTACCGGAACGCGCTGCCGCGAAGATGCATGTGCGGCGCGAAGGACACGATCGTCGCCGCGGAGCGGAAGCGCACGTCGGCGGTGACGGCATGGTTCTTCTCGTGCGGCGGAATGATGAACTCCGTCTCCGCCGCCGAACTCGTTCGCACCTCCGTCGCGGGCGGCTCGTCGGCGAAGTCGAACCCGATCCGCACGAGGTCGTCCACCGCCGTGCCGTTCGGCGTGTAGTGGATCTGGAACTTGAGCCAGGCGCCGGCCGGCAGCTTCTTGCCCATGCCGTCCGGATAGACCGTCCACGTCTGGCCGGGCACGAGACCCGCGAAGTAGCCGCGAACGCCGCCGTTCCAGCGCCGACGGAAGTCGTTGCGCGACTCGTTCGGCCGGCGCGGCTCCTCGATGAACACGAGGACGTGATGCACGACCTCCGGATGATCCGTGCGCACGTCCATGCGCCGGATCCATCGATCCTCCGGCA
Source organism: Phycisphaerales bacterium (assembly GCA_020427625.1). Taxonomy (GTDB): domain Bacteria; phylum Planctomycetota; class Phycisphaerae; order Phycisphaerales; family SM1A02; genus JAGQOI01. The sequence goes on from JAGQOI010000025.1 coordinate 10,395, forward strand.
GGTCGGTCCGGACGTAGACGTACTGGTAGTCCATGACGCCCTCGGCGGGCACGTGGATGGCGTCGGGGATCTCGACGATCGCGTCGGGCGTGCCGATCTGCCAGCCGGGCGTCCAGTCGAATGCGACCGGCGCGTCGGCGGGATCGCCTTCCGGCCGGTCGGCCGCGACCCAGGCGCGGATCGTCGCGCGGTCCGACTCGGAGAGACTGAGGTCGTTCTGCCAGGACACGTGTTCGTTCGGCGCGGCGAACCACGGGGGCATGATGCCTTCACCGACGGCGTAGTCGATCATGCGGGCGCGTCCGGCGACCTGGTCGTAGGTCTCCAGCGCAAACGGCGCGACGCCGCCGTCGCGATGACACGCCTGACAATTCGCCCGGACGATGCGACTGACCTGGTCGTGGTAGGTCACGGGCCGCGCCGCCGGCGCGACGGGCGCGGTCTCGATGGCGCACCCCGGCGCGCCGGTCGCCTTCACGTCGACGGGATGGGCCGCCAGGGTCGCGTCGAGCGCATCGCGCAGATAGTCGTGCGTCGGCGCCGGCTTCGACACGCCGATGCCGTGCTGGTCGTCGACCGCGCCGCGATAGACGAGCGTGCGGGACCGATCGAGCACGAAGACCTCGGTCGTCGTGCGCACGCCGAGACGGGCCGCGGCGCCGGCGCCGTGATCCGCGGCATACGTCCCCGCGAAGCCCGTCGTCCGCAGGTCTTCGCGCATGTCCTCGGGCGTGTTCGTCGGCGCCACGTTGAGATGGATGACGCGCACCCCGCGGTCGCGATAGTCGGTCTCGATCGCGGCGAGTCGTGGGCCGTACTTCTTCGACAGCGGGCAGTTCGCATCGCGGGCGGCGATGACGACGGCGGACGCGTCGGCGAAGTCCGACAGTCGGACGGTGGCACCGTCGAGGGTCGTGAACGCGAGATCGTCGACGCGATGGTCGACGCCGAGCGGACGGTGGTCGACGGGCCGCGCGATGCGAGGCGGCGCTTCCGCCGCGCCGGCAAGGAACATCGTGACGGTGAGGCCGATGATGGAGGCGATCATGCCGGAAGTGTAGGGCCACGGGCGCGGCGGCGGGCCGGGCGCGTCACCGGGGGTTCCGTCAGCCGGCGCAGCCGAGGTCGGCGAGCAGTTCGCCGAGGTCGCCCGCGTCGTACGGACGGCCCCAGTTCGCGAGCAGGATGGCGAGGTCGGCGGGCCCGACGACGCAGTCGCCGTCGAGGTCCCACGCACAGGGGCACCCGGTGCATGCCTCGCCGGTGCAGGTGAGCGTCAGGACGCCCTCGCCCTGGTCCGTGGCCCCCCAGCCGCCGACGCGCAGGAGATACGCGGCATCGCACTCGACCGGGACCGTCACCTCGGAGGTGAACCCGGCGCAGCCGGGCGCATCGTCGTTGCAGCCGAGCACGAACGCGTCGTCCGGCGGGCAGGGTGCATCGGGCGCATAGACGACGAGATCGGTGTCGTACGCCGCGTCGTTGCAGGTGCTCAGGGTGAGCGTGCCGTCGCAGGTCGCGACGTATCGGAACCAGATGTCGTGGTAGGTCTGCCCGTCGAACTGGCAGGACGTGTGCGGGAGGCCGTCGGTGTCGGCGTCCAGCGTCGTGAACGCCGTCGCGCCCGCGACGATGTCGACGGGCTCGTCGCAGGCGTCGTTCGGCGGCGGCGCGATGAGCGACGGAAGCACGGACACCGACGCGGCATAGTCGTTCATGCCGGCATCGCACGGCAGACCGTCGAGGATCGGTCCCGCGCTCGATCCCGGCGCGATGAACAGGCGATAGGTTCCGGGCGGGAGGTCGGGCGCGAACGTCGCACCGTGACCGCCGACGGGCCCGACGTTCGTATGCGCGACGGCGAGCACGTTGGGCGGACAGGCGTCGTCGAGGATGCGAAGGGTGGCGGGAAACCGCGTGCTGGCCGCCCAGTGCAGATGGGCGGGCTCGTCGATGACGACTTCGTACCAGTCGGTATCGCGCCGGCCCGCGGCGGCCCAGGCGGTCCCGCTGATGGGGGTCCCGGGGGTGACGAGTTCGAACTGCGTCGGCAGGTCGTCGCAGCCGCCGTTGACGTCGTCGCCGCAGGGCTCGGGTTCGGGCGTCGCCCGGTCGCCGGCGGGCGGGTCGTCGTCGAACACGCAGATCGTGTCGATCACGGCGCGATCGATGTACGGCGCGTCGTCGGGCGCGGGCATGAGGGACGCGATGAGGAGCGGCAGACAGAACTCGCTGACGTGGATCGAGCCGTTCCATCGCCACCCGGATCCCGGCGGTCCGACGGGCACGTCCCACGACGCGATCTCGGACGATCCGGTCAGCGCGATCCGGGGGCGCGTGTCGACCGACGACCAGTACGTGATCTGGAGCCACGTGATCGTCGGCGCGGGGATGCCGACGTTCGGGATCGTGAAGGTCATGGTGCTGCCGGGCACGAGGTTCCAGCAGGTCGGGCGACCCTGGTACGACGCGACGCCGGTCGCGCCGTCGCCACCGATCGTCATGGCCGGACGTCCGAAGGGATTGATGACGCCGGCGTCGGGCGGGTACGGCGGCTCCGGCGGCGGGCGTTCGGCGAGGTCGCTGAAGTCCCAGCCCTGGTGGGTTCCGGCCGGATGCACGAACCACGGCGGGACGATCTGTTCATCCCCGGGCATCGGTCCGGCGAGCGCGAGGAGCGCGCCGACCACGCTCACAAGATGCGGCTGGTGTCCCATGACACGTCGCTCCGCACATCGTGCCGGCATTCCGCCGACGCTGATTCCTCCACCCCCCAGCCGGATCGTAGGCGGACGGCACCGGCCGGGACGACCACGGGTCCGCCTCGAATCGTCGAGGCGGACCCGGGTTGAAGGAACCACACGTGGACGTGTCCTCGATCAGCCGCTGCAGCCCCATTCGGCGAGCAGGGCGGCGAGGTCGGACGGTCCGTACGGGCTGCCCCAGTTCGCGAGCAGGGACGCGAGATCGGTCGGGCCGACGATGCAGTCGCCGTCGAGATCCCACGCGCACGGACAGCCGGTGCAGGGCGTGCCGTCACAGGTCAGCGTCAGGACGCCCGTGCCCTGATCGCCCTGGTTCCATCCGCCGACGCGGATCTTGTAACACTGGCCGCAGACGACGGGCACGGTCACCATCGACGTGAACCCCGCGCAGTCGGGCGCATCGTCATTGCAGCCGAGCAGGAAGGCGTCGTCCGGCGGGCAGACGTCGCACGCGGCATAGACCGCGAGGTCCGTGTCGTAGTCGGCCGCGTTGCACGTGCTCACGGTGAGCGCGCCGTCGCAGGTCGCGACGTAGTTGAACCAGACGTCGTGATAGGTCTGCCCGTCGAACTGGCACGCGGCGTGCGGCAGCCCGTCGGTGTCGGCGCCGACGGTCGAATACGTCGTCGATCCGTCCGTGATGTCGATGCGATCGGCGCACCGGTCGTTCGGCGGGCCCGGCAGGGCGAGGGCGGGCACCGCACTGACGGACGCCGCATAGGCGTTGCCGCCGGCGTCGCAGGGCAGGCCGTCGAAGAGTCCGCCGTCGGCGGATCCCGGCGCGATGAACAGGCGATAGACGCCGGGTTCGAGGTTGTCCGCGAACGCCGCGGCGTGTCCGCCGACGGGACTGTCGTCGGTGAACGCGCTGGCGAGGACGGTGGGCGGGCAGGCGTCAGTGAGGATGAACAGGGCCGCGGGGAACTCGGTGTTGGCGGCCCAGAGGAGGTGTCCGGGCGCTTCGAGGGCGACCTCGTACCAGTCGGTGTCGCGGACGCCGTCGAGCGCCCACGCGGTGCCGCTCACGGCCGAGTCGGGCGCGATGGACTCGAACACGAGGGGCGTCGAGTTGCATCCGCCGTTGGCGTCGTCGCCGCAGAGTTCGACTTCGGGCACGGCATGGTCGCCGCCGGGCGGGAGGTTGTCGCAGAGGCAGATCGTGTCGATGACGACCTGGTCGATGTAGGGGAAGTCGTTCGCGGCACCGGGCGTGAGGGTGATGGTCTCGACGGGCGGGCAGGTCTGGCTCACCCAGATCGAGCCGTTCCATCGCCATCCGGAACCGGCGGGACCGACGGGAATGTCGAAGGCCGCGACCTCGACGAACCCGGGCATCGCGATGGCCGGGCGGGTGTTCACGAACGACCAGTAGGTGACCTGGATCCACGTGATCTTCGGCGCGGTGGCGCCGGCATTGGGGATGTCGAAGGTCATGGAACTGCCGGGCGCGAGTTGCCAGCACTGGGGTCGGCCCTGGTGTTCGTTGAAGTAGAGCGCGCCGTTGCCGCCGATCGTCATGGTCGGTCCGCCGAAGGGATTGATGACGCCGCGGTCGGGCGGGTAGGGCGGCGCGGGCGGCGGCTGGTTGTCCATCGCGCTGAAGTCCCAGTGTTCGTACGTGCCCTTGGGGTGGACGAACCAGGGCGGGATGACGAGATCGTCGGCGGGTGCGGGACCCGCGAGTGACGCGATGAGGCCGGCCGCACAGAGACAGGTCAGTGATCGCTTCATGGTGGAAGCTCCTTGTCGTTGCATGGTTCGTCCCGGAGGGGACGGCTCTGCCGGACCACGGGACAATGCGACGAGCGGCCGCGCCCGGGGCCACGAATCGGGAATCGAGTCGCGCCCGGATTGAACGATCGCGCTCGGGGACTACCATGGGCGATCCTGAATCACTCAATCCCGCGGGAGACGGACGCATCATGACCGAGGTGAAGAGCATCGCCGTGATCGGCGCCGGCACGATGGGCGGCGGCATCGCCCTGACGGCCGCGATGAGCGGCATCAACGCGTTCCAGGTCGACATCAACTCCGAGCAGCTCGACCGTGCGAAGGCGTATCACGCGAAGACGCTCGCGCGAAGCGTCGAGAAGCAGCGGATGACGCAGGCCGACGCCGACGCGGCGACGAAGCGCATCACGTACGTCACCGACATGAGCGCGTCGAGCGCGGCCGACTGGGCCGTCGAGGCCGCGACGGAGCACGTCGAGGTCAAGAAGAAGCTGTTCCAGGCGATGCGGGCGGCGTACCGCGACGACGTCGTGCTCGCGACGAACACGTCATCGATCTCGATCACGGATCTCGCGTCGGCGGTCGGCGATGCCGCGTCGCGGGTGATCGGCATGCACTTCTTCAACCCGGTGCCGGTGATGAAGCTCGTCGAGGTGATCAAGGGTCTGGCGACCGCGGAGGACGTCACTGCGCGGACGATCGCGCTGGCGGAGCGGATGGGCAAGACGGCGATCCCGGCGAACGATCGCGCCGGGTTCGTGTCGAACCGCGTGCTCATGCCGATGATCAACGAGGCGTTCTATGCCTGGATGGACGGCGTCGCGGAACCGGAGGCGATCGACGAGATCATGAAGCTCGGCTGCAACTTCCCCATGGGTCCGTTGCGTCTCGCCGACTTCATCGGGCTCGACGTCTGTCACGACATCATGATGGTGCTGCACCGCGAACTCGGGCAGGACAAGTACTTCCCCTGCCCGCTGCTCCGCCAACTCGTCACCGCCGGGCGGCTCGGCGACAAGACGAAGCGCGGGGTGTACGCGTACTGAGCGTCATTCGTGCACGTTCGTCAACTCCACGCGCGCCCGCAGTCCGTCCCGCTCGAAGGTGAGACCGGCGTTGATGGACTCGATCGCGCCGAGCAGGGCCGGCATGCCGTCGGGCATGCGGGGCTCGCCGGGATGGCCGCAGGTCGTCGACTCCATCGTCCCGAATGATTCGTTCCACCGGTACACCCCGCCGCCCGGACAGACCGGTCGACGATGCGTGTACATCATGTGGACCGCCAGCGGGTCGAGGTCGGGGTAGCGCGCCCGCCAGGCGTCGAGGATCGGGCGGTTCCGCCACGACGCGACCTGCGTGGCACGCTGGTACGACTCCCGGAACAGCAGGTCGAGCAGGGGCACGACGCGACGGTCGGCGCGCAGGCCGAGACTCTCGCCGAGCCAGGGGGTGTCGTTCGGTGCCGCCGCGCCGTCGGCGCGATCCGCGGCCCGGTCGATCGCGCGCCGCAGCGTCGGCTCGTTGAGTGACACGACGAGGTTGCCGCCGACGATGGCGTAACAGACGACGAAGTCCTCGGTGTCACCGAGGTCCCGTCGGGCGGCCTCGGACGGTTCGATGCGGACGTACGTCGTCCCGCGGTGCTCGGCGTTCGACCACGATGTCATGCCGGGCGCGAACTGCTCGATCGTGCCCTTCGCCGCGCCGAGGAAGGCGGTGAGCCGCAGCGGACTCTGCACATCGATGACGGCGCCGATGGGGAAGTCGGACGGACGCCGCTCGAACCGCTGTTCTGCGCGTGTCCGATCCTCGAGTTCGGCCCAGACGGGATCGTGGTCGACGAACAGGGACACCGAGGTTCCGAGCCAGCCGAAGGGATCCTGGCCGGGGACGAAGCCCGCGGCCATGCGGGCGAGTTCGCGCATGCCTTCGCCGTCCTTGTTGATGGCGAAGATGCCGTGCAGCAGCGCGCCGGCATGCGGATCGCCTGCATCGGGATCGAGCGCGACGCCGGCCGCGAAACGCCGGTACTGCTCGTACGCGGTCCCGGCAATGAGGGGCATGATCGTGAGATCGACGAACGGACCGGCGGGATCGACGGAGAAGAGGCCGCCGATCGGGTCGAACGACTGTCGCCAGTTGCGCTCGTAGCCGGCGCGCCAGTCGGTGTAGGCGACGACCTCGCGCTCGGTGACACGGGACACGTCCAGTTCGCCGACCGGGGTGAGGAAGGCGAGCGTGCCGTAGGTCGCGGAGCGCACGCCGCGAGGCGTGAGCGTGAGCGTGTCGTCGCCGGGCATGGGGAGGTCGGTGTCGATGGGCGCGTCGGTCGCGGTGCCGCGCACGATGGCGTCGAGGTGCCGGGCCTGCTCCTCGAGCAGCGTCGCGGCGGCGAGGGTTCGGCGCGAGGTGCCGATGCGCCAGGCGGGTCCGCACCAGCGCCGGATCGTCGCATCGGAGATCAGCACGAACGCGGCATCGGGGTTCGCGTCGAGCGCGTAACGGTCGCGGAAGAAGCGGTATTCGTCGAGATCCGCCAGACGCGGCGCGGCACCGGAGCGCACGGCGCCGAGTCGTTCGATCTGACGGGTCGAGTTCGTGACGATGACCGTCGTGTCGTCGAGGGCGGCAAGATAGGTGCTCAGCGTGCGGTCGGGCGTGCGCAGGCCCGTGTAGGCGACGCCGCCGATCGTGCCGTCGTCGGGCCGGACGTCGTCGCCCATCATCGCGGCGACGGTGGTGCGTTGTCCGATGAGCAGGGCGCGGAGAGCCGCGCCGTCGACGGCTTCGAAGAGGATGGCGACGTCGGTGCCGGTGCGGAAGTACGGGTCGCCGCCGGTGAGGGCGACGGAGCGCACGACGCGCGGGCCGAGTTGTCGGGTGAGTCCGTTGATGGGCAGGGCGAGTTGACGTTCGTAGCGCTGCACGAGGTCGGCGGCTTCGGCGCGGCTGTCGACCATCTGGGCGAGCGGGCCGCCGTTGGGGCCGACGTACTCGATCGCCGCGAGGAGCGCCTCGAACGTCGGGAAGAACACCGCGTGCTGATCGGCCGGGATCGCCGACGCGAGCGGATCGGCGGCCGGGTGCAGATCCTTGGTGAGGGTCGACCAGTCGTACTCGCGCACGGTGATGCCGGCGACGGTGGCGACGTCGACGTCGCGCGTGCCCTTGGTCGCGGCCGCGAGTTCGCGGTCGAGTTGCAGGTTCTCCGCGACCGCGAGACCGCCCGTGACGAGCGCGTAGGTGCGTTCGATGTCCGACGTCCCGCCCGGGCGTCGGTTCTGCGCCTGCACGAGCAGGGCGTCGGCGCGGGCGGGATCGATCTCGCGCAGCGCGGCCTCGACGCGTCGCGCCTCGTGTCGGAACCACGCGGTGCCGGGCATGCCCTGATCGACGAGCGCGCGGAGGTGGGCCAGTTGGTGCGTGAGGAACTCGACTTCGCTGTCGGCATGTCGCTCATCGCCGTCGACGCGGAAGCGCAGCGCGACCATGCCGGTCGAGTCGGCGTTCGGAACGACGAGGCGTCCGGTGACGTCGCGATCCTCGGGCAGACGGAACGCGATGACGAGCGGGCGCGGGTCGATGGCTTCGACCGCCCATCCCCAGTCGCGCGGTGCGGGCTGGACGACGACCTCGCCGGGACCGTCGAGGATGGCGTAGGGCATCATCGCGTCCATGGCGGACATGAGGTCGGGTCGCCAGCCGAGCCCGTCGGCAGGAACCTCGGGCAGCGCGCCCTCGGTGATGGTGAGGTCGGCGATCGTCGTGTGCATGTAGGTGTCGGCGACGACTGGCGCGGCGAACAGCATCGCCGCGACGAGGATCGTGCCGCGCCGGATCAGGACGTTGAGCATGGGTCGGCCCTCCAGGAACGGCATCATATGCCGCCGGGCCCGGGATCGAGACGGGGCGCGCCCTGCGGCGCGCCCCGGGGGTGCGGAATCAGCGGGTCGCGGATCGTTCGATCCGCGGAAATGGCGCGTCGATCATCCCCACTTCGCGAGAAGGATGGCGAGATCGGCCGGGCCGACGGCGCCGTCGCCGTCGAGGTCTTCCGGGCAGCCGTCGCAACGTCCCCAGGCGGCGAGGAGCACGGCGAGGTCGGCGGGACCGACGGTGCCGTCGCCGTCGAAGTCCGGCGGGTTCGTGAAGGGCTCGTCGTAGACGAGGACGTCGAGCGAGAGCATCGCGGCGTCGGCGAGTTCGAACTCCACGAGAACGTTCTCCTTGGTGTAGATCGTCGGGAACTCGCCGCCCTGCTGCACGACGAGGTGGAGCGACGTGACGGTGAGCGGGAGCAGGCCGGCGTCGAGGGCGTCGGCGAGGTAGGCATGAACGTCCCGGCGGCTCACGTCGAGATCGAACGTGACGTGCGAGTCCTGCGGGATGATCTGGCCGAGGGTCAGGCCGTCGACGGTGCAGATCGCCGACGGCACGGGGTA
>JAGQOI010000268.1 GCA_020427625.1 Phycisphaerales bacterium
GCTCCTTCCAGCGCTCGAGCGCGCTCTGGAACTCGTCTCGGGCCTCGTCCTGACCGTCGCGCGCCGCCTTCACACGATCGACCAACAAGTCGCGCTTCTCGATCCCGACGCGATCCAAGACGCGGTAGTACACCTCGCGGCATCCGACGCCCGTGATCACGAGCAGACCGGCGAGCGCGAGGCGCGCGGCGGAGGAGCGGCGAGCGGGAACGGCTGGCGGTAGCTCGTGCGTTCGCCCGTGTCGCCCTTGGCCGGGAACGCCGGCGCGAGCCCGTACGCCTCGAAGTAGAACTCGACGTAGTCGGAGGCGATCTCCATGCCACGCGTGCCCGGCAGGCGACCCTCCATGAACGGACTCGCGAGCGTCGTGAGATGATCGTTGTACAGGCGGACGTCCTCGTCGGCCTCCATGAGGACGTTGGCGATCGGATCGCTCGGCGCCTCAGCCGCCGTGGCGAGCGTGACGCCGACGAACGGCGCGGGCAGGAGCAGGGCGAGGATCGCGGGCACGGTGCGACCGGTGATGACGGGCATGGGCGTCCTTTCGCTGGGACTGGGCGGCCGCAACCGCGGCGACCGACCGACCAGACTACCAGTTTTCTTCAGCCCGTCGCCGCCGGGCGACCCGGCGCGCAGCGGAACCTCGCGCCCGACGGGACGCGTGCGTTCTGGTACCGGCGGGCGCGGCCGGCGTTGCACGACCGGCGTTGCACGACCGGCACGGGTCACCGCCGTCGCCGCCCGGATCGGCGTTCCCCTACAATGCTCCCCGGACCGCCTCCGACGCGCGTCCCGAACGCCCATGCCCCACCTCCCGATTCGTCGTTCCCGGCTTCGTTCGGTCGTGCTCGTCGCGCTGGCGATATTCGCGACGGTCGTTCCGGCGTCCGCCCACCCGCAGGACGGTCCGCACGCCGACGTGCGCATCGGCATCGACGACGGCGGCGTGCACTTCACGATCACGATGAACCTCGTCTTCATGGACGATCTCGTGACCGTCCCCCGCGAGAGCGTCGAGTCCCTTCACCCCATCGAGGCCGACGACGCCCGCGACGCGCTCGTCGACTTCTTCCGCACGCACAATCGCGTCACCGTCGACGGCGTCGAGGTGAGCCCCGTCGCGACCGGATTCGAGATCCTGCCCGTCGATCGGTCGCTCGTGGGGCTGTTCCCCGTCTCCGGATTGCGTGGCCTGCAGCGGGTCCGGCTCGAACTCGAACACTCCGCGAAGGCGCCGCCGCGCCGCGTCGAGATGATCTGGGGCCCGTTCCCGCGCGATCTCCTCCTGAGCACGCCCGAGGATCCGCGCTCGCTGGAGATCGTCGCCGAACTCACCGCGGGCGGATTGAACTCGATCGTCACGTTCACCGAGGACGAGCCGGAGTTCACCTGGCACGATCCCGGCGCCGCCGCGGGCGAGCGCTTCCTGCCGGTTCCGGAACCGGTGACCGTCCGCACCCGCGACGTGCCGGTCGTGACGCTGGTGTTCGTGGTCATCGCCGGATTGACCGGGCTCGTCACGCTGCTCGGCGGGCGGTGGCGGCGTCGTCCGTTCGCGGTGGCGGTGACGCTCGTCCTGCTGCTCGGTCTGGCCGGCGCGTCCTGGCCGCTCGGTCGCGCGACGATCCGCGACCCCTTCGACGATGCGCCGCGCCTGCCCGACGCGTCCGAGGCGATCGCGATCTTCACGCCGCTGCACGCGAACATCTATCGCGCGTTCGACTACACCGACGAGTCGCAGGTCTACGACGCCCTTGCCCGGAGCGTCGACGGTCGTCTGCTGGACGATCTGTACAACGAGATCTACCGCTCGCTCATCATGCAGGAGGAGGGCGGCGCGGTGAGCCGCGTGCAGGCGGTCACGCCGCTCGAACAGCGCGTCGAGAGCATCGGCATCGTGCCCGGGTTCGACGCGGTGGGGTTCCACATCGTGGCCCGGTGGCAGGTGACGGGCATCGTCGTGCACTGGGGACATTCCCACCGGCGCACGAACGAGTACGCGGCGGACTACACGGTGATCAGCACGCCCGCCGGGTGGCGGATCGCGGGCAGCCAGGTCCTCGAGCAGTTCCGCGTCGATGCCGCGCCGGCGCCCGTCGTCCTTCCGCCGGGCACCGAGTTGTGAATCCGCGCGCGTCCGCCGCCGCGAACGGGAGCGACGACGTCATCGCGGCGCACGGACTCCGCTTCGCGTATCCCGGCGACGGCTTCCGGCTGCGGGTCGAGACGCTGCGGATCCCGGTCGGCGCGCACGCGGCCTGCATCGGTCCGAGCGGGTGCGGCAAGACGACGCTCATCAACCTGCTCACGGGCATCGTCGCGCCCGACGCCGGGCGCATCGAACTCTGCGGACAGGCCATCACCGATCTCTCGGAGGACGCGCGCCGGGCGCTGCGGATCCGTCGCGTCGGACTCGTGTTCCAGGAATTCGAACTGCTCGACTACCTCACGGCCTACGAGAACATCCTGCTGCCGTACTACGTCGCCGCCGACATGCCGGCGGACGGCGCGGCTCGGGAGCGGGCCCGGTCGATCGCGACCGCGATGGGGGTCGCCTCGACGCTGCGCCGTCGACCCGGGCGACTCTCGCAGGGCGAACGCCAGCGCATCGCCGTCTGCCGCGCACTCGTGACGCAACCCGACCTCATCGTCTGCGACGAACCGACCGGCAACCTCGATCCGGCGTCGACGGCGCGGACGCTGGATCTGCTCTTCGAGCAGGCCGCGGCTCACGACGCGACGCTGCTCGTCGTCACCCACAATCACGCCCTGCTGGACCGGTTCGACCGGGTCATCGACATGTCGGCGCCGGAGGGCGCGTCATGAAGCGGGGGATCTGGCGGCTGTCGCTGCGGCGCGTCCGCGCCCAGCCGCTGCAGACCGGCATCCTCGCGCTGTGCATCGCGGTGTCGATCTTCCTGCCGGTCGAGACGCGCCTGCTCGTCGCCCGCTACGAACGCGAACTCACCGCCCGCGCCCGCGCGACGCCGATGCTCGCCGGTCCCGCCGGCAACCGCTTCGACCTCGCCCTCACGTCGCTCTACTTCCGGGCGAGCACCCTCGCGACGTACCGCATGGATGCGTTCGAGGCGCTCGCGTCGACCGACCTCGCGACCGTGATTCCGCTCCGTCTCGGGTGCGCGGCTCGCGGGCATGCGCTCGTCGGCACGGACCCCGAGTACTACCGGTTCCGCGGTCTCGTCCCGCGCGCCGGCACGCTTCCGCTGCGCCCCGGCGACATCGTCCTCGGCGCCGCCGTCGCCGACGCGCTCGATCTCGCGCCGGGCGACACCGTGTTCTCCGACCAGCGCGAACTCTACGACATCGCCCAGCCGCCGGCGCTGAAGATGCGGGTGACGGGCGTGCTCGCGCGTCGGGGCACGCCGGACGACGATGCGATCTTCACCGACCTCATGACGACGTGGATCATCGACGGGCTCGCGCACGGGCACGGCGACGTCACGAAGTCCATCGATCCCGCCCTCGTCCTCGCCCGCTCCGACGACCGGATCGCCGTGAGTGGCGCGTTCATCGAGTACAACGAGGTGACGCCCGACACGCTCACGTCCCTGCATCTGCACGTCGATCACGCCGACCTGCCGCTGTCGGCCGCGATCGTCGTGCCCCGCGACGCCAAGGCGGGCACGATGCTCAAGGCCCGCGTGAACGCGCAGGCGCTCGAGCAGATGATCGTCCCGACGGACGTCATCGCCGACCTGCTCGCCTACGTGTTCCGGGTGCAGGCGATGCTCGACGGACTCAGCGCCGTCCTCGCGGCCTGCACGCTGCTGCTCACCGGGCTCGTCATGCTGCTCTCCACGCGCCTTCGCGCCCGAGAGATGCAGACGCTCCACCGCATCGGCGCCGGGCGCTTCACCGTCGCGCGCCTGTACGCGACGGAACTGCTCATCATCCTCGTCGCCAGTCTCGTGCTCGCGGGGACGGGCATCCTCGTCGCGCAGACCGTTCTGCCGAATCTCGTGTTCATGCTTGCGGAGTAATCAACGATGTCCCTCGTTCTCCGGTTCGTCGCCGCGCTCGGCATCCTCCTTCTCGTCGTCGGGTGCGATACGTCGCCGCCGCCGCCGCCCGTGACCGCCGCGCCCGAGGGGATCGCGACGACGTTCTACCCGATCACCGACTTCGCCCGTCGGATCGCGGGCGATCTCGTCGAGGTCGTCTGTCCGCTGCCGGACGACGAGGATCCGATCTTCTGGTCGCCGTCGGACGAGGCCATCCGCGCCTACCAGGCTGCGCGGGTCATCCTCGTCAACGGCGCCGGCTTCGAGCAGTGGGTGTCCCGCGTCAGCCTGCCCCGCGATCGGGTCGTCGAGACTGCCGCCCGCCTGGACGCGCCGTTCATCACGTACCAGTCGATGACCCACCAGCACGGGCTCGGCGGCGCGCACACCCACGAGGGCATCGACGGGCACACGTGGGTCGATCCCGTGAACGCCGTGGCGCAGGCGGACGTCATCCTCGACGCCGTCGTCAAGGCGTGGCCGGACCATGCCGCGACGTTCCGGACGAATCATGCCGCCCTCGTCGCCGATCTCCGCACGCTCGACGCGCGCCTCGTCGCGCTGGCGCCGAGGATGCGCGAGACGACCGTCCTGTGCTCGCACCCGGCCTACAACTACCTCGCGCGACGGTACGGCTGGACGGTGACGAACTTCGGCCTTGATCCCGAGGCTCCGCTGTCGGACGCCGACATCGACGCGATCGTCGCCCGCATCGGCCCGCCCGATCGTCCGACGCTGCTGCTGTGGGAATCCGCGCCGCTCGCCGCATCGGTGTCGGCGCTCGAGGCCGCGGGCATCCGCAACGTCGTCTTTTCACCCATGGAACACGCGCCGGACGGCGGCCGGGACTACGTCGCGGCGATGCGGGACACCATCGCGGCGCTCGCGGCATCGGTGGGCGCGGAGTAGGGCGCATTCCCGCTGGCAAACGCGCTCGGCGCTGGTACGCTGGAGATCTCATGACGGAACGCCGGGCGGACAGGGCGGCACGATTCCGGGCGGCTCGAACGACGTTCGTCGCCGCGCTTGCGGTCGGCGCCGCCGCCGTCGCCGCGCCGCCACCGGTCGACTTCAATCGCGAGATCCGCCCGATCCTCTCCGATCGCTGCGCGGTCTGTCACGGTCCGGACGCGGGCACGCGCAAGGCGGGTCTGCGTCTCGACACGCGCGAGGGCGCGACGGCGATGGACGCGGCCGGTCGGGCGGCGATCATTCCCGGCGACGCCTCGTCGAGCGAACTCATCCGACGCCTGACGAGTGCGGATCCCGACGACCGCATGCCCCCGGCGTCGACGGGCAAGACCGTCTCCGCGGCCGAGATCGAGACGATCCGGCGCTGGATCGACGAAGGCGCCGAGTATCGCGGCCACTGGGCGTTCGAGCCGCCGCGGCGCCTGGAGCCGCCGGCCGTCGGCGACGTCGGTGCGGTCCGCAACGACATCGATCGGTTCATCCTCGCCCGTCTCGCGAGCGAGGGCCTGTCGCCGTCCGCGCCGGCGTCCCGGGAGGCGCTCATCCGGCGGGTCACGCTCGATCTCACCGGCCTGCCGCCGACGATCGGGGAGGTCGACGCCTATCTCGCCGACGATTCGCCCGGCGCGTACGAGCGCGTCGTGGACCGCCTGCTCGCGTCGACGGCGTACGGCGAACACGAAGCGCGGTTCTGGCTCGATGCCGCGCGATACGGCGACACGCACGGCCTGCATCTCGACAACCGGCGTTCGATCTGGCGTTGGCGCGACTGGGTCATCAACGCGTTCAACGACAACATGCCGTTCGACGAGTTCACGATCGAGCAGCTCGCCGGCGATCTCCTGCCCGATCCGACGCTCGCCCAGCTCACCGCGACCGGCTTCAATCGGAACCACGTCACGACGAGCGAAGGCGGCGCCATCGACGAGGAGTACTTCGCGAAGTACGCCATCGATCGCGCCGAGACGACGGCGACGATCTGGCTCGGCCTCACCGCCGGTTGCGCGCAGTGTCACGATCACAAGTACGACCCGATCTCCCAGCGCGAGTTCTACGAGCTCTACGCCTTCTTCAACAACCTCGAAGGTCCGGCGATGGACGGCAACCGGCCCGACACGCCGCCGATCATCGTGTCGCCCCGGCCCGAGGAGGCGATCGAACTCGGCCGCCTCGAAACCATCGCGTCGACGCTCCGGGCCCGACTCGACGAACCCATGCCCGACGTCGATGCCGCCCAGGCCGAGTGGGAATCGGAGCGCCGCGATCGCGTCGCCGCCCGCTGGCGCGATCTCACGCCCGTCGAGATGCACTCCCGCGGCGGCGCGACGCTCGCCGTCCTCGAGGACGGCTCGATCCTCGCATCCGGCGAGAACCCGCCGACCGACGTGTACGAGATCGTCTACGAGACCGACGCCGTCGACCTGCGCGTGCTCAAGGTCGACGTGCTCACCCACGAGTCGCTGCCGCACACCGGACCCGGACGCGCCGACAACGCCAACCTCGTGCTCAGCGAATTCGAGGTCGAGGTCGGCCCGATCGACAACCCCGACGCCGCCGCGCCCGTCCGCTTCGTCGCCGCCGTCGCCGACCACGATCAGGCCGCCCGCGGCTACGTCGCCGAGACCACCATCGACGGCGTCATCGAGGACCCGAAGGGCTGGGCGCCCGAAGGCTTCGCGCGACGCGAGAACCGACGCCTGCTCTACGTCGCGGACGAACCCTTCGGCTTCTCCGGCGGCACGCGGGTGCGCGTGCGCATGCACTTCCTTTCCGAGTTCCCCCAGCATGCGATCGGACGCTTCCGGATCAGCGCGAGCGCCGAGGACGAACTCCATGACGTCATGGCGCCGTCCGTCGCCGGCCCGTGGCACGTCGCCGGGCTGTTCCCCGCGGCATCGTTCGACGACGCGTGGTCCACCGTCGCCGGACCCGAGGTCGATCCCGGCGCGATCGACCTGGACGCCCGGTACGACGGCGACGTGCGGTGGACGGAACATCCGGAGTTCGGCGACGGCGTCGTCAACCCGCTCGTCGGCGAGAACGCGGCGACCTACGTCTACCGCACCATCGATGCGCCGACGCGGCGCGTCGTCACGTGGGCGCTCGGCAGCGATGACGGGATCCGGGTGTGGGTGAACGGCGAGATGGTGCTCGACCGCAAGGTGCTGCGTGCCGCCGCGCCGGACCAGGATCGCATCGACGTCCCGCTCCGCGCCGGGCGCAATCACGTCCTCATGAAGATCGTCAATGCGGGCGGGCAGTACGGGTTCGCGTTCCGGCCGGTCCGCGACGGCGATCGCGGCACGTTCGTCGACGTCACGGAGCGGCTCGCCTCCGGCGTCGACGATGACGACGCGCGCCGCATCGTTCGCGACTACTTCCGGCGCACGTATTCCGACGCGTTCGCCGACCATGTGCGGGAGTTCGAGGCGGCGACGGCCGCGGTCGACGCGTATCGCGCCATGCTGCCCGTCACGCTCGTGACGCGGGAGCGGCGCGAGGATCGGCGCGTCTCCGCGGTGCTCATCCGCGGACAGTACGACCAGCCCGGCGACCCGGTCGAGCCGAACGTGCCGGCGGTGTTTCCGCCGCTCCCGGACGGCGTCGCCGCCGACCGGCTGGCCCTCGCGCGCTGGCTCGTCGATCCCGCCCATCCCCTGACCGCCCGCGTCACCGTGAACCGCATCTGGCAGCAGCATTTCGGCATCGGGATCGTCCGGACCGCCGAGGATTTCGGTTCGCAGGGCGAGTGGCCGTCGCACCCGGACCTGCTCGACTGGCTCGCGCTGCGGTTCATCGATTCCGGTTGGGACGTCAAGGCCCTCCATCGACTCATCGTCACGTCGGCGACCTACCGACAGAGCGCGGCCGTGACGCCGGCCCTGCTCGCCCGCGACCCGGAGAACCGCCTGCTCGCCCGCGGACCACGCTTCCGACTCGACGCCGAGGTCATCCGCGACCAGGCCCTCGCGGCGAGCGGCCTGCTCGAGCGGGCCATCGGCGGCCCGAGCGTGCGACCCTATCAGCCGCCCGGGCTGTGGAAGGTCGTCGCGTATCCCGACAGCGACACCCGCGAGTTCCGTCCCGATACCGGCGCGGCTCTGCACCGACGCAGTCTGTACACGTTCTGGAAGCGCACCTCGCCGCCGCCGTACCTGAGCACTTTCGATGCCCCGACGCGCGAGACGTGCACCGTCTCGCGCCCGCGCACGAACAC
>JAGQOI010000269.1 GCA_020427625.1 Phycisphaerales bacterium
CCGACCGGTCGGGTCGAACCGCAAAATGCGTTGGTCGAGCGCGTGGGCATGGTGAACTTGTGCGATACGATGGGGGATCGGATCGGTCGCCGACGCGACCGGCTCGCCGGTTCGTCGGCTCTGCGACGCCTGGGCAAACAGCGCGGCCGGTTATCGGCCCTCCGCGCCCGTCCGCCGGCGCCCGTCCGCTCGTCGCCGCTCGCCCGTCCGGACCCCGACCGGGTCTCTCGCTGGAGGTTCGATGCACACCGTGACCCCGACCGCCGGCAACGGCTTCCAGGTCTACCTCGAGACGTTCGGGTGCCAGATGAACGAGCTCGACAGCGAACTCGTGCGCGGGCAGCTCGCCGCGCTCGGGTACCGGTTCACGACCAACGCCGCCGAGGCCGATGTCGTCCTCTACAACACCTGTTCCGTCCGTCAGCAGGCCGAAAACAAGGCGTTGAGCCGTGTCGGACTCATGGGCATCCGCAAGCAGGAGTCCGATCGTCGCCTCGTCCTCGGCGTCATCGGCTGCATGGCCGAGCGGGAGGGCGCGGGCATGCTCAAGCGGTATCCGCAGATCGATCTGCTCTGCGGCCCCGGCGAACTCGACCGGCTGCCGATGCTCATCGACAACGCCCTCAAGGCGGACGCGTCGGTCCTCGCCGACCGGGTGGCGCTCCAGGGCAACACGTCCCGGCGGACCGCGACCCTCGCGGCGGCGGAGGACAACCTCGAGATGCTCGACCTCTCGCGGGCCTTCGATCCCGACCGTGCGACGTCCGGCGCCCGCAGCGCCTACGTTCGCATCACCCGGGGATGCAACAAGTTCTGCACGTACTGCGTCGTCCCGTATACGAGAGGCGCCGAGGTCCACCGGCCGCCCGACGCCATCGTCGACGAATGCCGCATGCTGGCCGACCAGGGCGTCGTGGAGATCACGCTGCTCGGGCAGACGGTGAACCACTATCGCTACGAGCACGGCGCGGCCCTGACGGTGGGCGGCGAGGAAGCCGCGCAGGTCGGACCCGGTCTCGGCGCGTTCCGTCGCACAGCGCCGGTCGGCGCGCGGGTGACGAGCTTCGCCGACCTGCTGGCGCGGATTCACGACGAGGTTCCGTCGATTGCGCGGCTGCGGTTCGTGACGAGTTACCCGCGTGATTTCGGCGACGACATTCTCGCGGTGATGCGCGATTCGCCCCGGATCTGCCGGTACCTGCACGTGCCGGCGCAGTCCGGTTCGAACCGGGTGCTGAAGACGATGAACCGCGGCTACACGGTGGAGGAGTACCTCGAGTTCATCGATCGCGCGCGGTCCTTCCTCCCGGACGTGAGCATCGCCGGCGACTTCATCGTCGGCTTTCCGACGGAGACGGAGGAGGACTTCGAGGCGTCGGCGGCGCTGGTCCGGCGGGTCGGGTTCAAGAACAACTTCATCTTCAAGTACTCGCCACGTCCGGGAACGACGGCGTGGGATCGCCTGCCCGACGACGTGCCGGACGAGGTGAAGCGACGCCGGAACAATGCGCTGCTCGCCGTCCAGGGGGAGGTCAGCGCCGAGGTGCACGGCGCGTACGCCGGGCGGACGGTCGAGGTGTTCGTCGAGCAGATCAGTCAGCAGTCGGCCGCCCGGACGGGCAACGTCGAATTGGGCTGGGCGCCCGCCCGGGTGCAGATGTCGGGTCGGACGGGCGGCGATCTGATCACGGTGTTCGATCTCCCGGCGGACGTGTCGGCGGCGTCCTTGATCGGCCGCGTGGTGCCGGTCCGGGTGACGGGTGCGGGCACGCTCATTCTGTACGGCGAATTGGCCGGGGTGCCGGCCGCGTGCTGAGCCGAGCGGCCGGGGATGCCGGGCCGGGGAGTCAACCCGGGGGTGGCGGGGTTGGTGGACGGGGTTGTGGAATCGGGTTCTCGGACCACCGGCGGCTTCCCCCAGATTAACATTCTCACTTTCTCCGGCCCTTGAATGTTGACAGTGGTCCGGGACCGGGTATGTTCGGGCTGGAAGTGAGGGGCGTTAGCGACCCTGAGTGCATCATTGCAGGGGAGCTCGTGCCAAGAGTGAGAGTCATCGAGAGTCCAAAAGGCAAAGAAGAAAGGTCCATGAACATGAAAGTGAAAGCTCTTGCTGCCGTCAGCACGATGCTGATCGCGGGTGTGGCTTCGGCCGACCTGACCGGTCTGTACCTCGAGAACAAGACCGACGCGGGCGCCGAAGCCCTCGGTCTGTTCATCTGCAACGTGTACGCCCAGTTCGACGATGCCGGCGACCGCGCTCTGAGCGTTGGTTTCTCCGACATCACGACGAGCGGCACGTTCTACCAGCACGCCTTCGGCAGCGACTTCCCGCCGAACGACGCGTTCATCGCGGCGTTCCCGGAACTCGCCTACGATACGTACCTCACCATCGGCCTGAAGACCATCCCGGTCGGCGGCGTGAACCCGATCGCGGGCGACGGCGACTTCAACAGCGGTGGCGGTCAGCACTACACCGGTGGCTGGTTCAACTCGAACCCGAACAACGGTGCGGGCGACCCGAACGCTGACGGCCGCGTCCTCCTGGCGCAGCTCTCGGTGAACGACGGTGACACGATCACCGGTTCGATGACCGTCTTCTGGAAGGACGCTCAGTCCGGCCAGGCGATCGGCACGGCCGTGGACTTCGTGCACGTTCCCGCTCCGGGCGCGCTCGCGCTCCTGGGCGTTGCCGGCCTCGCCGGCCGTCGTCGTCGTCGCGCGTGAGTCTCGCGCGGCACTCGCGGCGTCTGCCCTCGGGCGGCGACCGGTGAGTGACGACCACTGACTCATCCCGCCGCCGCCGGTTCACCCGGCGGCGGCGTCTTTTTTGGCCGTTTGACCGCTCCACACGCCCCGGAGCGGCCGGACGGGGCGCCCGTGTCGGCCCGGCCCGACGACCCGCCTCGTCCGACATTTTGGTGGATTCTCGACCTCGACAGTTGACGACGCATTCGCGGCTGGTATCTTGATGCTCGATGCAGGACGTTTCTGGCTGCGGAGGCCTATGAACTGTTGTTCCTGCGTCTACTTGGCGTGTCACCTTGGGAGTGACGAAAGAAAGAGGTTGAAGAATGAAGGCACGTACTTTTGCTGCCGCTACGGCCACGATGCTCATCGCTGGCGTGGCCTCGGCTGACCTGACCGGTCTGTATCTCGAGAACAAGACCGACGCGGGCGCCGAAGCCCTCGGTCTGTTCATCTGCAACGTGTACGCCCAGTTCGACGATGCCGGCGACCGCGCTCTGAGCGTTGGTTTCTCCGACATCACGACGAGC
>JAGQOI010000026.1 GCA_020427625.1 Phycisphaerales bacterium
CCGATCCGGGCGGCCTGATCGATCTGCGTCTGGAATGCCTTGAGCATGCCGGCGGCGAGGTTGAGACGTTCCAGAAGGCGGGCGGACGCCTTGGCGGCGGCGGCGTCGGTGACGCCGGCCTGGCGCACGATCTCGCGCAGGTCGAGGCCGGCGCGTCCGGCGTCGTCGATGAGCGTGCGCAATGTGCCGCCGAGTTCATCGAACGCCTGCTGGTCGAGGACGCGGGGCGTGAGGAAGTACGGACCGTCCGTGGTCGGGGTCATCGGCTCTCCGGGCGCGGTGCGTCCCGCGGGCGTGGCGCCGACCTCGGTGTCACTCGGGGAGATGCTCAGCACCCGATCACGGGCGGCGGGCGTCTCGGTGTGGCCGACGATCGGCGCAGGGTGGGGGCGACCACCGGGGGGACGTGCAGTCATGGCAAGTCTCCGGGTGCGTCCGGCCGCGGGGCACGACACGGACCGAACATCTTATCGGTCAGTCGCTTGCATCTCCTTCAACCGTCGCCCGCTCGACCCGCAGGTCGCTGACCGTAAGCGATTTGACGGCAGCAAGTTGCGCACTGCGTAGCCGGGATCGGCCGCCGGCGGTCCCGACCGGGGTTTCGGTGAGGGCGAAGCCGAGTTCGAGGAGCGGCGGCAGCGCGAGCCGGTCGGGCGGCGAGGTGGGCGCCACCGCGCTCTCGTCGTCCTCGCCGTCGATCGGGTGCACCAGTCCGGCGTCGCGCATGGCGTTGATGATCTCGTGCACCGTCGTCTCGTGCAGGTTGGTTGCGCCGGCGAGTCGTCCGATGGTGATGCGGCGGCCGGCGTCGAACGCCTCGGCGATCGCGACGGCGACATCGATGACGACGGCGGGTTCGACGATGTCGCGGGACTCGGGGGTCGTGGGCGTGAGTTCCTCGATCCGGCGGCCGCGGAGTCGGTGCAGCGTCACGGCGAGTTCGAGCCCGAACAGGATCACGAGCCAGAACAGGTAGATCCAGAACATCGCGAGCGGGATGAACCCGAGCGAGCCGTAGAGTTGGCGGAGGGAGACGGCGTTCTCGAGGTACACCCCCATCGTGCGGCGTCCGATCTCCACGAGCACCGCGCCGACGAAGGCGCCGACGAACAGGGAGCGGCCGGCGACGTGGGCGTTCGGGACGAGCTTGTAGATCAGGAACATGAGGATCCAGGTGATCAGGAAGCTCCAGCCGGTTTCGGCGACCGTCGCGAGCCACCCGGTGGGTCCGGCGGAGTTGATCACGCCGGCGACCCATCCGTCGGCGTAGAAGGTGCCGATGATCGCCAGCGGGCTGAGCGTGATGACGAACCAGTAGAGCACGATGCGCCAGACCCAGGAGCGCCCGGCGGGGGCTCCGCAGATGCCGTTGAAGCTGTTCTCGATCGTCACCATGAGGCTGATCGCGGAGTAGCCGATGATGACGACGCCGATCCAGCCGACGGCCGCGAGGTTCAGCGTCTCCACCTGCCCGATGATGTCCACGAGCCAGTCGCTCAGGGTGCCGGTGAGTCCGTCGGCGGTCGTGATCTCGATCTCGTCGAGACCGAGGGCGGCGAAGATCGACGTGAGACGCTCGCGGAACTCGTCGAGGCCGCGAAACGCCTTGACGAGAATCGTGCCGACGACGAACACGGGGATGAGGCCGAACAGGGTGCGGAACGCGAGGGCGGCGGCCATCTGGGGCGCCCGGTCGCGACGAAGCTGACGGGCCCCGACGATGCCGAGATCGATGATGTACCGCAGGGCGCGGTGACTTCGGGGGGCGTCCGGGCGCGGCGGCGCGGTGAGGCGTCGGAGCCACTCCGGGCGGGGTTTCTCGTCGATCGGTCGTCGCGCCATCGAGGATCTCGCTGTCGTCGTGAACGGGGACCGAACGGATTCGCGGGCGACCATTGGTCCGGGCCGGCATCGGGCCGTATGATCGTGGCTTCCGACCAGCCGGGCCGGGGTCCGTGCAACCCGCCTCGGGGTCGACGGGACGTCCGGGGCGGGTCGGTCCCCTGGAGGATCGTGCGGACGGTGCGACGGCACCCGTCCGATGCGCTCAGCGTACCATGAACGCACCGCATGACTACAGCGACGACGCCCGCGGCCCGCGCCTGCAGAAGGTCCTCGCCGAGGCCGGCGTCGGCTCCCGACGCGCCTGCGAGGAGCTCATCGAGTCCGGCGTCGTCCGCGTGAACGGCCGGCGCGTCGACACCCTCCCGGCCTGGGTCAACCCCGAGACCGACCGCATCACCGTCGACGGGCGCCGCATCGCCGTCGCGGCGCGGCACGTGTACATCATGCTCTTCAAGCCCCGGGGCACGGTCTGCACGAATGCCGACCCCGAAGGCCGCCCGCGCGCCATCGATCTCGTGAAGCACCCGGCGAAGCCACGCCTGTACCCGGTCGGGCGCCTCGACATCGACTCGTCGGGACTCCTGCTGCTCACGAACGACGGCGAACTCGCGAACCGCCTCACGCACCCCCGCTACGAGATGCACAAGACCTACGAGGTCACGGTGCGCGGCTCGATGCCGGACGAACTCATCGAGAAGCTCGAATCGGGCGTCTTCCTGCACAACCGACGCACCGGCGCCGGCTCGCGCACCGCCGATTCGAACATCGTGCTCCTCAAGCGCGACCGCGAGCGGACCCGCGTCCTCGTCGAACTCACCGAAGGACGCAACCGGCAGATCCGACGCACGATGCTGAACCTCGGATACCCGGTCAAGAAACTCCGGCGCGTCGCCCTCGGGCCGCTGCGCCTCAAGGGACTCGCCATCGGCATGTGGCGCGAACTCACGCCGACCGAACTCGGCGCCCTCCGCGCGGCCGCGTTCGCGACGACCAAGACCGCCACCGACGGCCGACCCGTCCGCGCCAAGCGACGCACCGCGCCCAAGCGAACCGATGAGCGACGCTCGCGACCCGGCGTCGCGTCCGGGCGCGGCGGCTCGCGTCCGGGCACCTCGTCCGGACGGAGCGCACGGTCGGGTCCGGCATCCGGGCGTGCATCCGGGCGTGCCTCGCGGTCCGGCCCGTCGACGCGGTCCGGCTCGTCGAACCAGCGCGGCGGCACCCGTTCGAACGCGAAGGCCGGCCCGCGGTCGCCCCGGCGCGGCCGCCCGCGTTGACGCTCACGCTTCCGGCGTGGGCGGGACGGCGATCGCCGTGGGAACGGCGACGGCACCGGTCGGTTCGTCTTCGGCCATCTCGACGATGATGTCGCTCCGCACGTGTTCCTGCGAGACGCGGATGCGTCGCAGTCGCGTGAGTTCGAGCATGGCGAGGAACAGGCCGACGCGTTGACCGACCGTTCGACCCTCGAACGACTCCTGAAGCGTCAGTCGCTTCTCGGGCGAACGTTCGAGCCGGTCGAGCAGGTCCTCCTGGTGGAGGGCGATCGGCGTGTCGTCGATCTCGACATGATGATCACCGAGGCGCGTGAAGTCGATCGACGCGGCGATCCGTTCGTACGACTCCTGGAGATCGAGGACGTGCAGGTCCTCGAGTTCGAACAGCGGAACGTCGGCGTCGCGTTCGCGCCTGCGTCGCGTCGGGCGCAGGGCGAAGCGGCGGGCGTGCTCGAGCCGCTGCCCGTTGAGAGTTTCGGCGGCGACGCGATAGCGCTGGTAGGCGAGCAGGACCTGGATGAGTTCGAATCGCGGATCGAGCGACTCGCCGTCGCCGGACTCGCCGTCCGCGCCGTCCTCCGACGACGACGTGCGATCCACGGGCACGAGCGATCGGGACTTGATCTCGATGAGCGTCGCCGCGGTGACGAGGAACTCCCCGGCGACGTCGATGTCGATGGCGTCGATCCCCCGGAGGAACGCCAGGTACTGGTCGGTGATCTCGGCGATGCGGATGTCCTGGACGTCCACTTCCGCCCGGCGGATGAGGTACAGGAGCAGGTCCATGGGACCCTGGAAGGCGTCGAGAGATACGCGGTACTCTTCCTGGAGCGTCATTCGGATTCCGTTCGTCGCGTCGGGACTATAATCGCCTCATTGTATTCGATCCGTCCCGACCCGGTCCCCATGGATCCCCGACGAAGCCGCCATGTCCGAACCATTGCCCGCGACCGATCGCACCGGCGAGATCGAGTTTCTCGTCGACGTCCTGCACGCCGAGTCCGACGCCGTGCGCCGCATCGCCGAGCGGGTGACCGGCGTCGACCGCGAACGCTGGGCCGCGGCGATCGACCTCGTCGCCGGCAGCACGGGACATCTCGTCGTGTCCGGCATGGGCAAGTCCGGCCTCATCGGCGCGAAGATCTCCGCGACGTTCTCGTCGCTCGGTCAGCCGTCGTCGACGCTGCACCCGGCCGAGGCGGTGCACGGCGATCTCGGTCGGGTCCGGCGCGGCGACCTCGTCATGCTGTTGTCGTACTCCGGCGAGACGGAGGAGGTCGTGAGCCTGGCGGCCATTCTGAAGGCGGACGGCGTGCCCCGGATCGGCATCTCGTCGAATCCGAAATCCCGCCTCGCCGGCCTCTCGACGATCCACCTCTGCACCGGCGACATCATCGAGGCCTGTCCGCTGAACCTGGCGCCGACGGCCTCGACGACGGCGACGCTGGCCGTCGGGGATGCGCTGGCCCTCGCGGTCGCCCGTCGGCGCGACTTCGATGCGACCGATTTCCAGAAGCATCATCCCGGCGGCATGCTCGGCGTCGGCCTGCGCCCGGTGACGGAGGTCCTGCGATTTCGCGTCGGCGTGAACCTCGCGGTGATCGACGATGCGTGCACGGTGCGCGAGGCGCTCGTGCGGGCGCGTCCGCAGCCGGGCACGCGCCGCAGCGGTGCGATCCTGCTCGTCGACGACTCCGGGCGTCTGTCCGGCATCTTCACGGACAGCGACTTCCGTCGCCTCATCCTCGACGAGGAACAGGCGGGCATGAGCCGCCCGATCGCCGAGGTCATGACCCACTCCCCGCGCCACCTCACGACCGACAACCTCGTGCGCGATGCGGTCGCCCTCGTGACCGAGTACCGGCTCGACGAGATCCCGGTACTCGACGCGGGCGGGCGTCCGGTCGGGCTCATCGACGTGCAGGACCTCATTGCGATGAAGGTCGTGCGCGAGGACTGATCGGTCCGGGCGTTCGATCAGTCAGTCGTCGAGGCCGAGTTCGCGCATCTTGCGCTGACGTTCCGCCTCGGCGCGATCGAGGGTGTTCGACACGACGCCCTTCGCCTTGCCCAGCGACGGCTGGCTCACGCCG
>JAGQOI010000270.1 GCA_020427625.1 Phycisphaerales bacterium
ACACCCGCGGGCGAAGCCACCGCCGACTGCCGTCCGCGTTGAGCGTCGACAGCACGCGCTCTTCGGGCGGCAACTGCGACGCCGGGCGGGCCGGCGCCTCGTTCGTCGATCCGGATTCGGTCGCGGGGGTGGGGGACATGGGGGGGCACGATCGGTGGTCGGGGGATGATCAGGGGGCCGGGTCGGGTGCCGGTTCCGGCGGCGGCGGCGCGGGCCAGGGGTCGATCACGCGGGCTTCCGGTTCCGGCGCCTTGCCGCCGGGGACGTTCATGCCTCGCAGGTGGGCGACGTAGGCGGACAGCAGCACGATCTGGGTCTTGGAGAGCGCGCTGCCCCATTCGGGCATGCCCTTGGCGATGACGCCGTTCGTGATGATGTCGGGGATGTCGGTGATGACCTTGACGTTCTTGTAGGCGTGGTCGGTGAGGTTCGGTCCGACGTTGCCGCGCCCGTCGGCGAGATGACACTGGGCGCACTTGCCCTTGAAGAGTCCGGCCATGCCGACCATGGCGGTCTCGTCGTTCATGTAGTGGAGGATGGTGGCTTCGTCGGGTTCGAGTTCGCCGTAGGTCGCGATGAGGTGTTCGGCGTACGCGGCGAGTTCGGCCTCGTAGTTCTGTTCGATCGAGGCGCCGTCGCCCATGTGATACCACATGAAGTACGGCACGGCGTAGACGATGGACAGGGCGAAGATCCACACCCACCAGCCGGGGAGGGGGTTGTCGTACTCGCGAATGCCGTCGTACTCGTGATCGAGCACGAGGCTCTCGTCGATGGGGGCGTCATCCATGGCGGCGGCGGCGTCATCGGCTTCGGGCATCGGCGGCATCGTGGTCATCGGAGGTCTCCGGTCGTCGACGGCGGCGTGGCGGCGGCGCGGGTCGAGTGAGGACGGGGTTCGACGGGATGGTCGTCGTCGAGCGGGATCCTGGCCGCGCGGCGGCTCGTTTCCGGGCGCATGCGCAGGAGTTTCACGATCACGCCGATGTACACGGCGATGAAGATGGCGGTGCCGACGCCCTTGAGCAGCGTGGGATCGGTGACGAAGGCGAGGACGGCGTTCATGGTCATGGCGCGGCTCCGGCGTCGGCGGTGGTGTCGATCTTCGCGATGTCGGTTCCGAGGCGGAGCAGGTAGGCGATGACGGCGATGACCTTCTTGTCTTCGAGTCCGCTGTCGGCGAAGGTCGGGTCCTCCTCGACGAGCCGGGCGAAGACGGCCGCGGCCTGTTCGCGGGCGCCGGCGTCGGACGTCTCGATGGACGTGTACGGGGCGCCGAGGGTGGCCATGGCGCGGACCTTGGCGGGGATGGCGTCGAAGTCGAGCGGCTCCTCGAGGAGCCACGGGTAGCCGGGCATGATGGAGCCTTCGCTCGTGTCGGCGGGTCGGTTGAAGTGTCGCACGTGCCAGAGGACGGACGTGAGTTTCTGTCCGACGCGATGGAGGTCGGGTCCGATGCGTCGGGATCCCCACTGGAACGGTCGGTCGTAGATGAACTCGCCGGCCTTGGAGTATTCGCCGTAGCGTTCGGTCTCGTGGCGCATGGGCCGGATCTGCTGGGAGTGGCAGTTGTAGCAGCCTTCGCTGACGTAGATGTCGCGTCCGGCGAGTTCGAGCGGGGTGTAGGGGGTGACGCTGGCGATGATCGGCACGTTCGATCGGATGACGAAGTTCGGGATGATCTCGAAGAGGGAGGCGCTGACGACGGCGATGGTGACCCAGATGGTGAACGTGAGCGGGAGTCGTTCCCAGCGTCGATGCCACCGGGCCTGGCAGAAGACGTCGATCTTCTTGCCGAGGTCGAGGACCTGTTCGAGGCGTGAGGGCGGGACGGGCGCGTCGACGTAGCCGGGTCGCAGCGCGGGGGCGTGATGGACGGGTTCGTCGTAGACCTTCGGTCGCGCGGCCCAGGTCCTGACGAGGTTGACGAGACACATGCAGGCGCCGACGAGGTAGAGCGTGCCGCCGAGGATGCGGATGAGGTAGAAGGGTCGGAGTCGGACGACGGTGTCGAGGAAGTCCGGGTACTCCAGCAGTCCGCTGTCGCGGAAGGAGCGCCACATGAGTCCCTGGGTGAGTCCCGCGGCATAGATGGGGATGATGTAGAGCAGGATGCCGATGGTGGCGATCCAGAAGTGCATGCTCATGAGGCGTCGGCTGTAGAGCGGCGCCTGGTAGAGGCGGGGGAGCAGCCAGTACGCCATGCCGAAGACCATGAAGCCGACCCAGCCGAGGGCGCCGGCGTGGACGTGGGCGATGGTCCAGTCGGTGT
>JAGQOI010000271.1 GCA_020427625.1 Phycisphaerales bacterium
GACGATCCTCCCCATCATCGTGTTCTTCGCCGGCCTCACCGGCACCGTCGTCGGCATCGTGCTCCAGTGGTTCACGAACGCCGTCGGCCTCAAGTTCTGGGCCCTCGTGCCGGTCATCGGCTACGACTACCTCATCAGCGGCAAGCCGGCGTGGAGCATCCCGGCCAACATCCCGGTCATCTTCGAACTCACCATCCTCCTCGCCGCCTGCACCTGCGTGTTCGGCATGCTCTTCCTCAACCGCCTCCCGCAGTGGTACCACCCGACCCTCAAGAGCGAACGATTCCGACGGGTCACCGACGATCGCTTCTTCCTCGTCATCGAGGCGCGGGATCCGCTGTTCTTCCGCCAGAAGACCGCGGCCCTCCTCTCGTCGCTCCATCCGCTCTCCCTCGAGGAACTGGAGGCCTGATCCCCATGCCCCGCTGGCTCATCTACTTCAGCCTGATCGTGGTCTGCGCGGCGATGATCCCGCCGGTCCTCATCGCCCGCGCCCGAACCTCGACGACCGCCAATCGTCGCATCCATCTCATCCAGGACATGGACAACCAGTTCAAGTTCCGGGCCCAGCAGACCAACCCCGTCTTCGACGACGGACGCGCGATGCGGCAACCCGTCGAAGGCACCGTCGCCCGGGGCGACCTCCGCGCCGACGCCCACTTCGATCGCGGCGTGAGCGGCAACGACTGGGCGACGACCTTCCCCGCCGGGATCACCGTCGATCGGGCCTTCGTCGAGCGAGGCCGCGAGCGGTTCACGATCTACTGCACGCCCTGTCACGGCATCGCCGGCTACGGCGACGGCATCGTCCACCAGCGGGCCGAACTGCGCCAGGCGTCGATCCGGTCCTACGGCACGACCTGGGTGGCGCCGAAGTCGCTGCACGAGGACCTCGTCCGCGTCCAGCCCGTCGGACAGATCTACAACACCGTGACGAACGGCATCCGCACCATGTCCGGCTACAAGGCCCAGGTGCCGACCCTCGATCGCTGGGCGATCGTCGCGTACGTGAAGGCGCTCCAGCGCAGCCAGCACGCGACCCTCGCCGACGTCGATCCCGCCGACCAGGCCGGGCTCCGCTGATTCCGCACGCTTGACAGGACACCCGACGTGACACTCGAACGAATCCAATCCGAGACCCGACGCGTGGGCGACTCCCGAGTCGTCTTCGGCGGCCTGATCATCGGCTGCGTGTTCCTCGCGATCAGCGTCGTCGCCGGAGCCCTGAACGGCGCCGACGGTTGGGCGCAGTTCTTCCGCTCCTACCTCAACGCATTCTACTTCGTGACGACCATCGGTCTCGGCTCCATGTTCTTCGTGCTCGTCCAGCACGCGACGAGGGCCGGGTGGAGCGTGATGGTCCGGCGCCTCGCCGAAATCGTCATGGCGAACTTCATCATCCTCATCCCCATCATGTTCGCGCCCATCCTCATCGCGGTCGTGACGGGACACGGGGACCTGCTCTACGACTGGGCCGCGCCCGGCGCCGCGGCCCACGACGCCCTCCTCCAGCACAAGTCCGGCTTCCTGAACGTGCCCTTCTGGTCGATCCGCGCCGTCGCGTATCTCGCCATCTGGTCCACGATCGCCGCGTTCTACTTCCGGACCTCCGTCGCCCAGGACGCCTCCGGCGACCTGGAACTCACGCACCGCATGCAGCGGTTCGCGCCGATCAGCATCGTGCTCTTCGCGCTCACGCTCACGTTCGCCGCGTTCGACTGGATCATGTCCCTCGAAGCGACCTGGTTCAGCACGATGTTCGGCGTCTACAACTTCGCCGGCGCCTGCTGCGGCTTCTTCGCGACGTGTCTCGTCGTGATGTTCCTGCTCCAGCGCAGCGGACGACTCACGAACGTCATCACGCTCGAACACTACCAGGACGTCGGCAAGCTGCTCTTCGGCTTCGGCATCGTCTTCTGGGCCTACATCGCCTTCAGCCAGTACATGCTCATCTGGTACGGCAACATCCCGGAGGAGACCGGCTGGTTCCTCTCCCGACAGGTCGGCGGTTGGCGCTTCGTCAGCGTCGTGCTCATCGTGGGACACTTCGTCCTGCCCTTCGTCGCCATCATCTCCAAGCATCCCAAGCGCCGGCCCGCGGTCATCGCGGCCGTCGGCGGGTGGATGCTCCTCATGCACTACGTCGACCTCTACTGGCTCATCCAGCCCGCCGCCATCCCCCACGAGGTGCTCGACGGCATCACCTACACCGCGCTCCTCGAACGCTACGCCGACGTCGGCGCGCCGTGGAACATCCTGGATCTGACCTGCCTGCTCGGCGTCGTCGGCGTCGCGGCCGGTCTCACGCTCCGCCGGATGCAGTCCGTCTCGCTCGTCCCCGAGCAGGACCCGCGAGCCCTCGAGTCCGTCGCCTTCGAGAACATGTAATCCCGCGCTCCGCGAGGCCATCACCGTGTCCCACGATCACGATCATCATCACGACCCGCACGACATGCTGGAGGATCCGGAAGCCGGATCGACGTGGTTCATCACGATCTCCAGCATCCTCATCCTGTTCGTCGTCGTCCTCGCGGTGACGGCCGTGTTCTACACGAGCCAGACCGAGGAGGTCGACGAGGTCGTCCTCGATGCGCCGCTCCAGCCGCTGCTCGACCTCCGACGGGCCCAGTCCGCGCTCATCGACGGCGCGCCCCGCTGGATCGACCAGGAGCAGAAGATCGTCGCCATCCCGATCACCGACGCGATGGACCTCGTCGTGAAGGAGTACGGACGCTGATCCGCTCCGCCGGAAGCCCGCTCCCCGGGAGACCGCACCCATGAACCGAACGCCGCCCGCCATCCTCGCCCGTTTCGCCCGACGCCTCGCGTCGGTCGCGATGCTCGCGCTGGCGGCCGCCCCGGCGACGGCCCAGTTCGCCGCCGACGCGCCGCCCCCCGAACGCGCCGGCCTCGACATCGTCCAGCGCGTCGACGAGACCCTCCCCCTGGATCTCGAACTCGTCGACGAGACCGGCGCCGCCGTGCGCCTCGGCGACTACTTCGACGGGACGCATCCCGTCATCCTCACGCTGAACTACTACACCTGCCCGCAGCTCTGCACGCTCACGCTCAACGCCATGGTCGACGGCCTGTCCGACATCCCCTGGATCGCCGGCAAGGAGTACCGCATCGTCACCGTGAGCATCAACCCGAACGAGGGACCGGATCTCGCGGCCCGCAAGCGCGACGGCTATCTCGGCAAGTTCAAGCGCCACGAGGGCGACCAGGCGTGGCACTTCCTCACCGGACATGCGCCGAACCCCGATCTGCTCGCGAAGGCCGCCGGATTCGGCTACCGCTTCATCGAGAACGGGCCCGGACCGGAGGATGACGAGTACGTGCACGGGTCGGCCATCATGATCTGCACGCCCGACGGGCGTCTCTCGCGGTACATGATCGACCTCGTCTTCCCGCCGCAGGACCTGCGGATGGCGCTCATCGAGGCCGCCGACGGGAAGGTCGGCACGATCATGGACCAGTTCATCTTCTGGTGCCACCAGTACGACCCGGACAAGGGCAGCTTCACGCTGCACGCCTTCCGCATCATGCAGTTGGGGGGCGTGCTCACGGTGCTCGCCGTCGGCTGCGGCTGGATCATTCTCCGGCGGCTGGAACCCCCGAACCGGCCTTCGGATGCGAACGCCAACATGGGATTGACTTCATGATGACGCCTTCCCTGCTCGACCTGACGACCCGCGCCCTCGCGGCGTCCGGGACGGCCGCGACCACCGCGGACGCGACGTTCTGGCTGCCGGAACGGGCGTCCTCGACGGCCGCGTTCTCCGACTGGATGTTCTACTTCATCCTGTGGGTGAGCGTGTTCTTCTTCGTCGCCATCGTC
>JAGQOI010000272.1 GCA_020427625.1 Phycisphaerales bacterium
ACGAGGCGGCCCGCCGATCGGCGGCGACCCCCGTCCCGGCGTCGGCACGAGTCTCATCACCGGGTTCATCACCACCGAACTCCGGGGACGCTGCGCGCTCCGCTACCCGACGTCCGGCGCCGACCACGAGTTCAGCATCACCCTCGACGCCCCGGGCTCGTTCGACGCCTGATCCCGCCGGACGCCGGGTCGCGTTCGCCCCGGAACGGACACCGCCGGCATCACGGGTGACGCCGGCGGCTGGTGTGTCGGGGGGGTCGGTGACGCGGGTCGGTCAGGCGGCCCGGGGACCGTCCTCGTCATCCTCGAAGTAGCCGAGACAGTTCATGGACCGGGCGAGATCCTCGATCCGCCAGCTCATGTCGTCGACGGCCTGCAGGACGCGCTCGACGTCCACGCCGCGCCGAGGCGGCGGCAGGGGGATGGGGTCACGTCCGTCGGTCGTCGGGAACGGCAGCGTGTCCCGCGACCCGAGCTGCTTGCCCCGCAGATAGCATTGCATGTTCATCCCTGGGATCCCTCCTCGTGGCCTCGGTGGTGCCGAGGGGAGTATCGAATGCCATCGGCACGGGACGGGTCGGAGTTGACGGCGAGTCGTGTCCGGCGACCGGTTCGCGGCGGTGCAGCCCGCACGGTTTCACCAGTCGGACCGTCCGGATGCGTCTTACCGGCCGGTCACACGTCGTCGATGGTCACGGGAACCGGCACCTCGTCGAACACCCGCTTCGCCTTCGAGAGCCGCGCGTAGAAGATGAGCACGAGCAGCAGGCACGCCCCGAACGAGCCGCCGAAGATCATGCCGGCGTATTCGAGTCGGCGGTCCGACGAGGTCGACGGGTCCATCGAGGCGTAGCGGATGCGTCCGCCCTCCTCGCGCTCGCCCACGACGACGGTCCTCGCCCGGGCGCGATGGGTCGTCGCCTGCCGACTCGCCTCCGCGGCGATCGTCGTCGCGATCGTGTCGAGCACCGCGATCGTCGTATCCGGCTTCGTGCCCGCGAGCACGATGACGAGGTCGTCGCCGTCCTCCGACACCGTCAGGCGGTCGCGGACCAGGGCGCCGACCGCGGCCGGCGACGCGAAGTCGACGAGCTGCCGATCGGCCATCCGCTTCGCAAGGGTCTTCTGGAACGGCTCGCTGTAGACGAGCTCCCGGTTCAACTGCTGCCACGCGGCGATCTCCTCATCGCTGAGCGACAGTTCCGACTTCGTCTTCGCCTTCACGGAGACGGACGCCGAACGCTCGGCGGGAAAGAACCGATCGGCGGCGAACCAGCTCCCGGCGGCGAAGACGGCGGCCATGATGATGATCTGGAACAAGGTCGACACCGCCCGCCCGCGGGCCCAGCGCCGGATCATGGACTTCTCCGACGCCGCGAGTCCCAACTGGGCCTCGGCGAGCGACTGGCGCTGCTGCTGGAGTTCCCGGAGCTGACGCGAGCGGAGTTCGTAGTCGACCTCGCCGCCCCCCGCCGGCTGACGCTCGCGCATGAGCTCGCGGACCCGGCGCAGACGCGCCTTGCGCGTCTGCAACTGCTGGGCCGCCGTCTTGATCCGACGCGCCGTCTCCCGCAACTCGATCACGTTCGGACCGACGCCCGCCTGCGACGCCCGCAGCTCCTCGCGGGCGTGTGCGAGCGCGGCCGTCAGTTCGGCGACCTGCGAACGCAGCGAGTCGAGCTCGGCCTGCACCGCGCGCCCGGGACCGCCGGTGCCCGACGACGCCTCCGACAGCGCGGCCCGCACCGTCGCGAGTTCACCTTCCAACTCCGCGATCCGAGATCGCATCGCGACCTCCGCCTCGCCGTCCGATCCGGCGGACGCCGCGGCCGTCGCCTGCTCGGCCTGCATCGCCTCGATCTTCTGCTCGAGCACCCGGATCGCGAGGGCCGCCTCGGACTCCTGGCCTTCGAGCTGCTCGCGCAGGGAGGCGAGCTCGGCATCCTTCGCGGCATGGTCCGGCGACGAGGCGCCCGCCGCCCGTGCCGCCGCGAGCTGTTCGCGCAGACGATCCATTTCGTGCGTCTGCGCCAGGACCGTGGCCGCGGCCGCGACGCCCTGCTCCAGCGACGCACTCTGCGCTTCGACCGCGGCCGAGAGCTCGGTGAGCTTCTGCGCCGCCATCTCGAGGTTCCGCTTGTGCCGCGCGATCTCCTCATCGCGCTGCGCGAGACCGCGTTCGTGCGCCGCGATCGTCTCGCGGGCGTCGTCGAGGATCTGTTCGTGTTCGGCGCGGCTCTCCTCGAGGGTGGCCAGTCGGGCGTCGCGCTCCTCGATCGTCTCGTCCCGTTCACGGAGGGTCTCGGTCTGCGCCGCGAGCGTCTCGGCCTGTTCGGCGAGGCGCGCCTCGTGGGCGGCCAGACGTTCGCGGTGTTCGGCGATCTCGGCCTCGTGGGCGGCGGTCTGCGCGTCGAGTTCGCGCCGGGCCGCGTCGGCCTGCTGCCGGGCGTCGGCGAGCTTCGCGTCGAGTTCGCGGCACGTCCGGTCGAGGGTGTCGAGCGCGTCCTGCTGTGCCGCGGCATTCCGGGCGGACTCATCGAGTTGGGTCGCGAGCGATTCGGCGCGTCGTTCGGCGTCGTCGAGACGTTGGGTGAGGGCGTCGAACTCGCCGACGGCGTGCCGCGCCTGGTCGACGATGGCCGCATCGGCGGCTCGTTGTTCGTCGAGCGCGCGTCGGGCGTCGTCGAGTTCGGCTCGGGCTCGTTCGACGGCGTGGGACTGGTCGTCGAGTTCGTGTCGGCGCTGCTCGATGGCGGCGATCTCGTCGCGGAGGAGGGCCTTGCGTTCGTTGAACTGTTCCTGGGCGGCGACGAAGTGCAGACGCTTCTTCTCGAAGTCGTCGATCTCGAAGTGCAGCGATTCCTGCTGGTCCTGGACGGCCTGCCGGGCCTCGGCGATGGACGCCTCGGCGGCTTCGACCGCGATCTGGCGCTGGGCGAGGGACGCGAACTCCTCGGTCTGGCTCGTCTGGGCGGACCGGATCCGCTGGAGCTTCGCCTCGACGTCCGAGATGATGTCGAGCACCCGGTCCGGATCGGCGAGCGACGGCGTCGCGGGCGGCGGGTTCGACGGCTCGCGATCGGTCGCGGCGGGTTCGACGGTCGAATCGGTTCGGTTCGCGTGGGGGTCGTGCATGGGGATCGCTCTCCGACGAGTCGGGGTGTCTCGTGGGTATCGACCGGCGACGGGCGCGGCTCCAGCGCCACGTCCGCGAACCGCGGAAGGCGCGCCGATCTGTGCCGCCGGGCCGTCCGTTGCCTACGATGTGTCCCATGACTCCCGTGCTTGACGCCTCGCCGTCCGAGAAGACCGCCGCGCCGTTCCCGGCTCTTGCCGGCGCGGATCCCGCGCTCGCGCCCGTCGTCGACAAGGTCCTCGCCGGCATCCGTCTGACGCGGGACGACGGGCTGGTCCTGTTCGAGTCACCCGACGTCTGGACGATCTGCCGGCTGGCGGACCTCGTCCGCCGGCGTCTGCACGGCGACGTCGCGTACTACAACATCAACCGGCACGTCAACTACAGCAACGTCTGCGCGCTGTCGTGCAAGTTCTGTGCGTTCTTCCGCAAGAAGGACGAGGACGGCGCGTACGAGATGAGCGTCGACGACATCGTCGCCGATGCGACCCGGGCTGCCGCGGCCGGCGCGACGGAACTCCACATCGTCGGCGGCCTGCATCCCTGGCTCAAGTTCGACTATTACACGGACATGCTGCGGGCGATCCGTGAGGCCGCGCCGAACCTGCACATCAAGGCGTTCACCGCCGTCGAGATCGTGCACCTCGCCCGCCTCAGCGGACGCTGGAAGCAGCGGTACGAGGGCATCCTCGCGGTGCTTCGCGACCTGAAGGACGCCGGGCTGGGGTCGCTCCCGGGCGGCGGCGCGGAGGTCTTCGACGATCGCGTCCACGACGAGGCGTACAAGGGCAAGATCCGGTCCGACGAGTGGCTCGACGTCCACCGGGCCGCCCACGAACTCGGCCTCAACTCGAACGCGACCATGCTCTACGGGCACATCGAGCAGCGGGCCGAGCGGCTCCACCACATGATGCTCCTCCGCGAACAGCAGGATCGCACCCTCGGCGCCTGGGCGGCGGCACAGGGCATCACGCCGCAGGCGCAGCCGACCTCGGGCGGCACCGACGCGCCGGCCATCGTCCTCACCGGACCGGACGAGGCGTATCCCGGCGCGCGACTGCCCATGCCCGGCGCCTCGGCGACCGGCTACTTCCAGACGATCATCCCGCTCCCGTTCTTCCCCGACGACAGCGAACTCGAAGCCCTGCCCGCGCCGACCGGGCTGGAGAACCTGCGGACGCTCGCCGTCGCGCGGCTCATGCTCGACAACTTTCCGCACGTGAAGGCGTTCTGGATCATGCAGACGCTGGAGATGGCGCAGTTCATGCTCCAGAACGGCGCCGACGACATCGACGGCACGGTCGTCTGGTACGACATCACCAAGGTCGGCGGGGCGTCCACCCACCAGGAGACCACCGTGTGGGACCTCCAGCGCGCCATCCGCGAGGCCGGCTTCCGTCCCGTGGAGCGGGACACGCTGTACCGGCCGATCGAGCGCGTTGACGGCAGCACCTGGCGCGTCGTCGCCGATTCGTCCGTCACCGCCTGATCACTCAGCCGCAGACCCCCCAGGACGAGAGCAGGATCGCCAGGTCTTCGCTGTCGACGCTCCCGCTGCCGTCGGCGTCGGTCGAGCATCCGTCTCCGGACCCGGCCGTGCCCCAGTCGCCGAGCAGCGTCGCGAGGTCCGTCGCACCGACGACGCCGTCGCCGTCGAGGTCGGGGCACGTGCACGACTCGACGAAGGTGAGCGTGAGGATGTAGTCGTTGTCCGTGCCGCACGGCCAGCCGTCGAAGCCGTCGGTCGCGGCGTAGGCGCCGTAGGTGCCGGGATCGAGCGTGATGCGGGCGGGCGTCGAGTCGCCGCAGGTGGAATGACCGACGGCGAGCACGGGGAACTGGCAGAGACTCGGATCGCCCGTGATGAGGACGAGGCCGTCGAAGTCGGCGACGAGCGACGCCGTGAGCGTGCCCCGTGTCGTGACGACGACGGGGTAGAGATCGATGTCGCGGGTGCCGTCGCTGGCCCATCCGGTGGCGCACACGACGGCGTCGGTCGGGATGGACATCGAGGGTCGGGCGCAGGTGTCCTGATCGTCGCCGCAGGGTTCGGGCGCGATGATGGCGTCGGGCGGGCACTCGACCGGGCAGGGTCCGGCGACGCTCGCGGCCGCGACGGTCGCGACGAGCCACGCGACGGTGACGATTCGATGAGGTGCCGCCGTGTTCATGTGTTCAGTGTGGCACCGTGATGCGGGGTCGTCCACGGCGAAGACGCGGATCGGGCTGCCACACTGGCAGGCGGGGGGATCGGGCCGAGGCGCTCGTGGCAGGGATATCGGTCGCCGGGCCCGCCGGTGATCGGCTCTAACATCATGCAGGATAGAGAGTTCGCGTGATGTCGCCCTCATGTCGGAAGTGGCGCGGGGTTTGATGAAGAGAGGAGGTCGCCATGCCGCGCGGTGGGTCTGCGGGCGAGGCGACGGTGCATCGATCCATCTTGACCCGTCCGGACCGATCGGGCGGGATGCCATGAAGCCGACCGAACAGAACTAGGAGACGCCCTCGATGGCTGTGAAGGAACTGGCCTTTGATACCGACGCTCGCAAGGCCCTGCTGGCGGGCGTGGAGAAGCTCGCCGCGGCCGTGAAGTCGACGCTTGGTCCGCGTGGCCGCAACGCGGTGCTGGACAAGTCCTGGGGCGGCCCGACGGTCACCAAGGACGGCGTGACCGTCGCCGAGGAGATCGAGCTTCGCGACAAGGTCGAGAACATGGGCGCCCAGCTCGTGAAGGAAGCCGCGTCGAAGACGTCCGATGATGCCGGCGACGGCACCACGACGGCGACCGTGCTCGCGGAGGCGATCTTCCGCGCCGGTCTCAAGCACATCGCGGCCGGCGTCGACGCGAACGCGTTGGTCCGGGGCATCCGCAAGTCGGTCGAGGGGGTGGTCGCGCACATCGAATCGATGGCGACGCCCGTGAAGGACAAGGTTGCCGCCGTCGCGACGATCTCCGCGAACAACGACACCGCCATCGGCAAGATCATGGCCGAGGCGTTCGACAAGGTCGGCAAGGACGGCGTGATCACTGTCGAGGAAGGCAAGGGTCTGGAGACCTACGTCGACGTCGTCGAGGGCATGCAGTTCGACCGCGGCTACCTGAGCCCGAACTTCGTGAACGACGCCGAGAAGATGATGGTCGTCCTCGAGAAGCCGCTCATCCTCGTGTACGAGGACAAGATCGACTCCGTCTCGAAGCTCGTCCCGCTCCTCGAGAAGGTCGTCGAGACGAAGAAGCCGCTGCTCGTCATCGCCGAGGACGTGACCGGCGAGGCGCTGTCGACGCTCGTCATCAACAAGCTCCGGGGCGTGCTCCAGGTCTGCGCCGTCAAGGCGCCGGGCTACGGCGATCGTCGCAAGGCGATGCTCCGCGACATCGCGGTCCTCACCGGCGGCGAGGCGATCATGAAGGACGTCGGCATCGAGCTCGACAAGGTCACGCTCGCCCAACTCGGCACCGCGAAGAAGGTCGAGATCAGCGGCGACAACACGGTCGTCATCGAGGGCGCCGGATCGACGAAGTCGATCCAGGAACGCATCGCCCAGATCCGCGCCGAGATCGATCTCACCGATTCCGACTACGACCGCGAGAAGCTCCAGGAGCGTCTCGCCAAGCTCGCCGGCGGCGTCGCCCAGATCAACGTCGG